>JBEGJG010000029.1:0-22392 GCA_041184705.1 Candidatus Eiseniibacteriota bacterium | reverse complement strand
GCGGTGGTGTTCGCGTTCTACATCGTCTACTCGAAGCGCGGACTGGCGAAGTACCGACCCGAGACCATCCTGTTCCACACCTTCTCGATCGCCGCGATCGTGTATCTGGTTGCGGTGCCTCAGGGTCGAGTGCTGGAGGAACTGTCCCGCCCCAACACGTGGTGGCGGTTCGCCTTGCTCGGGCTGTTCTCCACGCTCGTACCGTTCCGGGCCTTCTACTCGGGTCTTCGTCGGCTGTCGCCGGCCGAGGCGGGGGTGATCGCGACCGCCGAACCGGTCATCGCCATCCTGGCGGCGGCGGCGTTCCTCGGCGAGACGCTGGGTCCCATCCAGACCCTCGGGGCCGCACTGGTGCTGGTCGCCGCCCTGCTCGCCAGTCGCGAGCACGACGAGAACACCCCCGCCGTCGCCGAGCGGGCCTGAGCCTTCGCCCTCCAGTCCGGAGAACGGGCGAGTCGTTTCCCGGGCCGCAGCATCGAAATCCGGGAGTGCTCGTTCCCACGACAGGAGTGTCCATGAAGGCCCGCCCCATGCTTCGGGAGTCCTTCCCCGCGACGCCGAAGCCCCTCCCGCTCCAGGTGCTCTCCGAGGCCGAACTGCCCACGCGGTTCGGTGACTTCCGCGTGGTGGCGTTCACGCCCGACGAGCACGGCGACGAGCATCTGGCCATCGTGCGCGGCGACGTGAGCGGTCTGCGCGACGTCCCGATGCGCATCCACTCCGAGTGCCTCACGGGCGACGTGCTGGGCTCGCTCCGCTGTGACTGTCGCGACCAGTTGATCGCCGCGCTCGAGCGCATCGGTCGCGAGCCTGCGGGTGTGGTGCTCTATCTGCGGCAGGAGGGGCGCGGTATCGGTCTGGGCAACAAGATCCGCGCGTACGCGCTGCAGGATCAGGGCCACGACACGGTCGAGGCCAATCACCTGCTCGGGTTCGCCGACGACCAGCGCGACTACCGCGTCGCGGGCGACATGGTGCGCGCGCTCGGCATCGAGAGTGTGCGTCTCATGACGAACAACCCGCGCAAGCTCGAGGGTATGCGTGCGCATGGCGTACCGGTGAGTGGCCGCCTCGCGCACGAGATGGCTCCGAACCCTCACAACGCGGAGTACCTGCTCACCAAGCAGGAGCGCTCGGGTCACATGCTCTCGCTCACGCAGGATCGCGTCGCCCGGATGCTCGAGGTGTCCTTCGACCTGCGCAACGCCTCGAACGCCTGAGTCGTCGCGGTTCCGGCGGTCGCGTTCGTGCACGGCCACGAGTGGATCGAACGACGACCCGGTGCGATGAGCGTCGGGGCCGCCGCGATCGTGGAGCGACGCGGCGGTGACGGTGTGGGACTCGGCTCACCTCCACGCCGCGAGTCGGCCCGAATGCGATCGAGCGGTCGCCCCTCCGTGGGCGACCGCTCGTCTTCGTTCCGACCCGATGCGTTCCAACCCAACGCACTCCGACCTATGGGCCCGTCCTCGTGGGCCCGTTGCATGCGGGTCCTGTGCGATACCGATTTCGACCGTGACCGCGAGGAGTGGAGCGTGGTGAGGGTCGCGGTCGAGTTCGGTTCCTCGCGTCAGCTCGCGGCGGCCCAATCCTCGTGCTCGGGCACCTCGGGCAGGAACGCCTCCTGATGCGTGTGACGCAAGCGATCGCGCACCGCTTCGAGACGCGCGCTGTTCACGGTCTCGACCGCGTAACGCTCGTCCCACACCAGGTTGCCGCGCAGCCACACGCGCAACTCGGGATGACGCTGCAGGAGATCCATGGAGGCGCGGCCCTTCACCTCACGCACGGAAGCGGCGACGCTCTGCGTGGGCGTGAGCCCCATGAGCACGTGGACGTGATCGGTGCCGACCACCACCTCGATCAGGTCGATCGAGCGCTCCTCGCACGCCTTCGACACGAGCGAACGGATGGTTTCGACGTGACGGTCCTTCAGCACCGGACGACGCCCGCGGGTGCTCCACGTGACGAGGTAGTGGAGACGGCTCCGGTCGATCGGCTCCCAACCCTTCAACAGCGCTTCGTGGACTGCGGGAGCGAGATAGGTTTCCACGGGACACCTCCTGCGGGGACTCGGTGAACGGATGTGCAGTAGGGGGGCAAAAGGAACGGGAGCGCGAACGCTCCCGTGGTGATGCGGTTCAGCGACCGAGCGAGCGCATGACGCCGCGCACGATCCCGAGGATGCGGAATTCGGAATCGGGCGTGACGACGATGGGCTCGTACTTCTCGTTGGCGGCGACGAGCTCGATGACGTTCTTGCGCGGCTGGTAGAACTTCACGGTGGCTTCGCCGTCGAGATAGGCGACGACGATCTGCCCGGGGCGCGCGGTCTCCTGCTTGAGCACGATGACGTGGTCCCCTTCGAGGATGCCCTCGTCGATCATGCTGTCGCCGCGCACCTGGAGCGCGAACAGGTTCTCCGTCTGCCCGAACATGTCGGCGAGCTCGAGGGAGCCGCTCCAGTTCTCCTCGGCGGTGATGGGCTGACCGGCCGCGACCCGTCCGAGGATGGGGATGCCCGCCATGCTGGTCTCGTCGGACTCGGTCGCACCGATGCCGCGCGAGATCCCACCCTTGCGGCTGATGTAGCCGGCCTTCTCGAGCATGGTGAGGTAGTAGCGGACGCCGTTCGTGGACGAGATGCCGAACTGCTGGCCGATCTCGCGGATGGTCGGCGCCGAGCCGTTCTCACGGCGGTAGCGCTGGATGAAGGCGTGGATCTCTCGGGCGCGTTCGTTGAGCATCGTGAGGTCCTTCTCGGTTGCGGTCCGCGGTGCGGACCCGGCACGCACAGGACCCTACTGCACAGGCGTGCACTTCGTCAACCGGGAATCCCGGCAGGGTGTCCACGGGACCGACGCCGGTGTCGGGGCACGGTCGGCCGATGCGCTCGGATGAGCCTGTAAAGCGTTGTGCGGCAACACAAGCGGGGCCCGTGTGTCGGTGGTCCGGGGCTTGCGATGGAGGGGGGCGGGGCCGCAAGGCTCCACCGCCATCGACGAGGTTCCGGTCCTCGTCCCGGAGGGTCGCAATCGGGGGCCGATCCGAAGGGGCCGACCGGACCTCGTCGAAGGGCGGGCTTCACCCGGCTTCGCGACGGGAGGTGCGCGGTCTCAAGCACACCGTTCCCGTCCAGGATACCGCGGACCCGACAGCCGTCACGGGCCAGCGTCGGAGGTCGTTCATCGGGGGCCGATCGTCCGGCGTGCCGCGTGTGCGGTGCGTCGGGTCCGCGGGGCAGCAACGTCGAGGGGCGGGCGTCCACGCGACGCCCGCCCCTTCACGTCCTCGTGCGCCGAAGCGCTCGACTCACCAACGCACGGACACCCCGGCATTCCACTGCCGCGGTAGTCCGGGCTCGAGATAGCGCAGCGGGCCGCCCGGCGAGTCGGAGATGGGATTGATGAACACGGACGACACCGTCTCGGCGTCGAGCAGGTTGCGACCGGCCACGAACACTCGCGTCACCGTTCCCGCGGTGCCTCGCGTCCAGTCGAGAGCGGCGTTCCACATGGTGTGACCGGGAGCCGAGACCGTGTTGGCGTCGTCGGCCCACATGCGGCTCGCGCCCTCGGCGGACAGGTCGAGCGCCACGCCCGCGACCAACGCGGTGCGAGTCGCCACGCTCCATACCGCCTCGGGCAACCCGGGCATGTGGTTGCCCGAGAAGTCGCCGAGATCGTTCGCGTACTCCTGGTAGGTGTTGCGCGACAGCGTCGCCGAACCGCGCACCGACAGGCGGGCGCTCGGACGCCACTCCAGCGACGATTCGATACCCGTGCGTCGTGACCTTCCCGCGGTGAGGAAGTACGCGCCCCCGGCCCACGGCACGATGTCGTTGGTGGTCTCGATGCGGTACGCGGCAGCATCGTAGCGCCATGCGCCCGCCGGGTTCGTGAACGCGCCGCGCGCACCCAGTTCCAGCGTGGTCGAGTGCATCGCCTCGAGGAACGGGTTGAACGAGGTGGCGGTGTCGAACGGCGGTGGCGGATCGATCTCGTTGAACGCGGGCGCCTCCACACCACCGCCGAGGGAGGCGTACACGGTGTGGTCGCTCGTGAAACGACTCACGCTCAGCTTGGGCGTCACGCGCGTGAACCGCTTGCGCGCATCGAGCGCGGGCGCGAGGAAGTCCTGCGACACGTAGTCGAGTCGGTCGAGGCGCAGCGCCGTGCTCAACGCCCAGCGGTCCTGCCAGGTGAGCGATTGCTGCACGAACGCGCCCGCGCTGTTGGCGGCTTCGCGCTTGTTGGCGCGGATCGTGGTGCCGCGCGTGCCTTCCGGCGTGAGGTTCCAGAACAGGATGGCGCCGTCCTGCAGCGCCTCGTCCACGCCGGCCGAGGTCCGCCCGACCAGACCGGGGCGCCAATCGCGCTCGAGGCTCCACACCGCCTGCCCTCCGACGTGGAAGCGCGTGAAGTCGCGGTAGCGGTTGCGCTCGGAACGCTGCAGCGCTTTGGGCTCTGCGAACGCGCTCACGGTGACGGACTGGCGATCGTCGAACGCGTGCTCGAGCGTGGCGGCCATGCGCCCGGTGCGGTTGAAGCGTCGCTCGTCGCGGCTCACGTACGGCGGTGCGGCCGCCGCGCGGTCGGTGTCGTACTCGGCCTGCGTGAGCGGCCCCGGGAACCGGATGAGAAGGTTCGCGAAGTCGCCGATCACGGTGAGTCGGTCCTGTCCCGATTCGCCGAGCGGGGCCATGAAGCGCACGTGGGCCTGCGCCGACGAGCTGCCGCTGTGCGCGCGCCAGCCGTCGAAGCGCGTGTTCGAGCCGCTCACCACGCCACGCCCACGGCCCGCGGTGAAGCCGACCGCCACCTGATCGCGACGCAGGCCGAACGAGCCGCCGCTGGCCTCGGCGCGCACGAACGGGCGCGCGAAGTCGAGGTTCGTGCGCAGGTCGAGCACGCCGCCCGAGGCGTTGCCGTACTGGGCCGAGACGTTGCTGCGCACCACCTCGACGCGATCCGTGAGGCCGACGTCCACGAGATCGAGACTCGTGCGGCCATCGGGTTCCGAGATCGGGATGCCCTCGGAGAGCACGCGGATGCCGCGCATGCTGCCGGCGTTGGAGCGCTCGCCGTTGCCGCGGGCCCCGTAGCCGCGAATGGTGATGCGCACGTCCTGCGCACCGCCGCGACTCTGCACCAGCACGCCTGGCACGCCGTCCAGCACGTCGTCGAGGCCGATCCCGCGGCCGTTCGCGAACCGCGAGCGGTCCACCACGGTCACCGAGGCGGGTGAGCGCTGCAGCGACTCGCGTGTGCGCGTGCCCGTGACGACCACCTCTCGCAACGGCACCACGAGCGTGTCGGGGGTCGCGGAGGTCAACACGATCGAGAGCAGGAGGGCGTCGAGCACGGGAGGCCTTGGGAAGGGAGGACTGCGAATGGCCGGGTGGAGCGCGTCTCCCCGAGGTTATCGCACGGCCGAGGCCTCGCCTCCACCATGCGCCCCATACAAAGCGGCGCGCCGGTCCACTCATGTGGACCGGCGCTGAGGTGGGAGCCGCTCGGGACGGCGGGAAGCCGGGGGGTCTTCCCTTCGTTGCCGTCCCTGCGATGGAGGGACCCGGGGTGCTTCTCTCTCTTTTACCGGAGCCATGCGACCGACTCCGGCTGCCTATCCAACAGGTGGGGGATACCCGGGTTCTGATACGGGACGGCAACGGGATCACGGGGACAGCGTCACCCCGGAACACCCAACGTGTTGCCGCACATGCGATTGAAAGATGTCCGAAAGCTCCCCCGAGGTCGGGGCGGGATTCTTCCGATACCCCGGGGAGCCCACGCGGAAGCCCGATTCGCGTCGAATCGTCCTCGGGCCGGACTCGCCGACGCCTATATGATTAGCGGATGCCGCGCCTCCCCCGAGGTGCACGATTCCCCCCCGACACGGCACGGAGCCTTCACCCATGCTGCGCACCATCTCCCGCGCGCTCGTCGCGCTGCTGCTCTCCGTCACCCTCGTTCCGTCCGGTCGCGCACAGTCCGACACCGAACGTCAGTCCGCTCCGCTACCGGCGGCCGGAACGGGTGGTGAACGTCGGCGATCTCGCCGCGAAGGAGTCCGCCGCACCGTCGTGGGTCGGCGGGGCCCTCACGCCCATCGCCATCCTGCAGGGTGAGCAGCGCCTCGCGCGGCCCAAGCAGCCGTACGTGGAGCCCGATCTCCAGGCTCCGCAGGAGACGTACGCCCTGCCCGCACCGGGCCCGCGTGCGTTCGTCGCGTCGCCCGCGCCGTCGTTGAGCTTCATCGGGCTCGACGACATCCCGCGCGTCGGCACGAGCAGCATCACCATCCCGCCCGACGTGGACGGTGCGGTCGGACCCAACCACGTCGTCGAGACGCTCAACAACAACTACCGCTTCTTCAACCGCAACACGGGCGCGGTGCTCAGCACCATCTCCATCACCACGTTCTGGACGCCCGCGGGCGGCAGCGGCTACTTCGATCCCAAGATCCTCTACGACCCCATCCAGCAGCGCTGGATCGCCACCGCGGTGTCGAACGCCGCGAACGTCGCCTCCTCGGTGCTGCTCGGCATCTCGCAGACGAACGACCCGACGGGGTCCTGGTACCTGTATCGCGTGCTCGGCGACAGCACGGGCGTGAACTGGGCCGACTTCCCGTGCATCGGTTACAACAAGAACTGGGTCGCCATCAACCTCAACATGTTCTCGAACGCCGCCAACGCGGGCGCGGGCGCCAAGTGCCTCGTCGTGGACTACCCGCAGGCGCGCGCGGGCGTGTTCGTGGCGCGCTACATCACGGGCACCGGCTTCTGCTCGGCCCCCGTCATCACCGAGTCGTCCACCGAGGAGACGCTGTACGCGCCCACGCACCTCTCGAGCGCGAGCGGCACCTACCGACTCGACCGCATCACCGGCACGCCGAGTGCCCCCGTGTACACCGTGGGCACCACGAAGTCGCGCGGGCTCACCTGGGCCCAGCCCTCGGGCAACATCCTGCCGCAGGCCGCACCGCTCTCGGGCGCCAGCGTGTGCGGTGCCACCCCTTGCAAGCTCGCTTCGCAGGATTCGCAGCTGCGCACCTCGCCGGTGATGCGCAACGGTTCGATCTGGTACACGCAGACCGTGGGTCTGCCGGCGACCGGCGGCATCCAGCGCACCGCCGTGCAGTGGACCAAGCTCGATCCGGCGAGCGGCAACGTGCTCGACGGTGGACGCATCGACGACCCCACCGCGAACGCCACCAACGGCGGCTTCTGGTACAACTACAGCAGCATCGCGGTGAACGACGCCGGTGACGTGGTGTTGGCCATGAGCCGCTTCTCGTCGAACACCTATCCGTCGGCCGCCTACGCGTTCCGCGCCGGGACCGACGTCGCGGGCACGTTCCGCGATCCCTACGTGTACAAGGCCGGCGACGACTACTACAACAAGGACTTCGGCAGTGGCCGCAATCGCTGGGGCGATTACGTGCGCGCGCTGCAGGATCCCAACGATCCCAAGGCCTTCTGGATCGTGAGCCAGTACGCCAAAGCGCGCGTCGGGACCGACGACGGCACCACGGGCAGCAACTCGAGCCGCTGGGGCACGTGGTGGGCGCGGCTGAGCCCGGTCGTGAACGCGGGTGCGTCCGTGTCGGTGAACGAGGGTGACGCGGGCACCACGAACGTGAACGTGGACGTCGAGCTCTCGATGCCGATCGGGACCGCCGTCACCGCGGACTGGACGCTCAACGCGGGCACCGCCACCGCGGGCGTGGACTTCGTGGCCGCCAGCGGCACCGTGACGATCCCGGCAGGCAGCACGAGCGCGCAGGTCAGCGTCGCGGTGATCGGCGATCGCGTGCGCGAGAACAACGAGACGTTCACGCTGCAGCTCGTCTCGGCCTCGGGGGCGCCACTGGGTTCGGTCACGACGAGCACCATCACCATCAACGACAACGACCCGTTACCCACGCTCACGCTCGACGCACCTTCGGCCGAGGAGGGCGCGCCGGTCACGTTCACCGCCACGCTCTCGAACCCGAGTGCGTTCACGGTCACGGTGCCGTGGATCCTCGCCGACAGCACCGCCACCGGTGGCTCCGATTATGTGGCCGCCGCGGGCTCGCTCGTGTTCGCGGCCGGCGACACGGTGGAGTCGCTGGTCGTGGCCACGATCGAGGACACGGTGGACGAGGACGACGAGGTGTTCCGCGTCGTGCTCGGCACCCCGGTGCAGACCGCACTCGCTACTCCGCAGACCGTGGGGACCGTGGCGGACGACGATGCCGCCCCGACGGTGTCCATCACGCCGTCGCTCGCGCTCCTCGAGAGCGATCCCTCGCCGTACCCGCTCATCGTGTCGCTCTCCAACCCGAGCGTGCGCGAGGTTCGCGTGGACTACGCGACCGTGGACAGCACGGCGACCGCGGGGTCGGACTACGTCGCTCGCACCGGCACTCTGGTGTTCGCGCCGCTCACCACGTCCGCGGTCCTCGACAGCGTGCAGGCCCTGGACGATGCGGAGTTCGAGAGCATGGAGTGGGTCCACGTCCGGTTGTCCAACGCCGTGAACGCCGCGCTCGACTCGACCGCACGTGCCACCGCGGTCTCGATCACCGACGACGACGGCGCGCCCATGCTGGTGTTCGGCTCGGTCAGCGCGACCGAGGGCGCGGCGGTGCGCGTGCCCGTCACGATCACGCAGCCGGTCGGCGGCACGGTCACCGCTCGCGTCCTGCTCGTCGGCGGCACCGCGACGATGGCACCGCGACGATCGCCGACGGGGATCTCGTGGCGCTCACCGACACGGTGGTCACGTTCGCGCCGTACGCGACCTCGGACACGGTGAGCGTGACCGTGATCGCGGACGGGCGGTGCGAGCCCGACGAGACGATCGAGTTGCGCCTCGTGGACCTGACCGGTCCGGTGGACACGACGGGTTCGGTCGCCACCGTCACGGTGGTGAACGACGACGAGTGCGTCGCGCCGGCTGTGACCGTGCTCGCGCCCAACGGCGGTGAGGTGCTCGTGCCCGGCACCAACACTCTCGTCGGCTGGAGCGCCACCGACGCCACCGGCGTCACCGGTGTGGATCTGGAGTGGTCGTCGGACGGCGGTTCGACGTGGAATCCGCTCGCCACGAGCGAGGCCAACGACGGCTCGTTCACGTGGCTCGTGCCGAGCACCATCACCTCGCTCGGTCTCGTGCGCGTGACCGCGCACGACGCCGCGGGCAACACGGGTAGCGACGTGAGCGATGCGGTGTTCGCGATCGTGAACCCCGCCGGTGGCGTGGGCGACGGTCCGGTGACCGCGTTCGCGCTCGCTCCGGTGACGCCCAACCCGGCGGTGGGCGCCGCTCGGTTCGACTTCGCGCTGCCGCGCGAGTCGCGAGTGCGACTGAGCGTGGTGGACCTCATGGGGCGCACCGTCGCCGTGCTGGCCGACGGCGTGTACCCCGCGGGCCGTCACACGGCGCGCTGGGACGGTCCCGCGGCCGGGGCCGGCCGTGCGGCCGGTATCTACTTCGCCCGCCTCGAGGCCGGTTCGTTCCACGCCACGCGCCGGTTCGCCGTCACGCGCTGATCCCGACCACGCAATCGCGGGGGCGGTCCCGGTCCGGGGCCGCCCCCGTGGCGTTCCGGCCCCGGTGGTCCCGTCGCCCAGGGCGTGAACCGGCCGAACGGAGGGTGCCGCCCGGCGAGGTTGGTCGCGGTGCGGGTCCCTCTTATAGACTGAAGGGCCGCGTGGCCTCACGCGCGCCCCCACCATGACCGTGACCGCCCCCGCTCCGCCTGCCGACCGGCTCCGCACGTACGCCTCGTTCGTGCGTTTCGAGCACACGCTGTTCTCGCTCCCGCTCATCCTGGCGGGGGTGTTCTCGGTCGTGGGGCCGGCGCTCGACGCGCGACGTTGGTGGCTCGTCGCCGTGGCCGCGGTCGGGGCCCGCACCGCCGCCATGACGCTCAACCGCGTCATCGATCGGCACCACGATGCGCGCAACCCGCGCACGCGCGTGCGCGAACTGCCCGCGGGCCGCATGCGGCTCGCCGAGGCGATCGCGTTGCTGGTCGTGAGCACCACGGTGTACGTGGCCGCGTGCGCGGCGTTGGGGCCGTGGTACCTGCAGGTCGCGGTCATCCCGTTCGCGGTGTTCGCCCTGTATCCGTACCTGAAGCGCTTCACGCCGCTCTGCCACGCCGGGGTGGGTGTGGCGCTGGCGCTCGCCCCGCTCGCGGGCTTCGCCGCCGCGCATCCGGACCTCGGTCACGCCCTGCCCGCGCTCCTGCTGGCGGGGTTCGCGCTCGGCTGGGTCACGGGGTTCGACGTCATCTACGCCACGCTCGACGAGGCCAGCGATCGCGCGAACGGCATCCACAGCATGGTGGTGTGGCTCGGTCGCGAACGCGCCCTGCGCGTCTCTTGGGCGCTGCACGTCGTGGCCATGGCTGCGCTCGCGGGGGCGGTCTGGACGATCGCGACCGCGAACGGGTTCCCGAACGTGCCGTGGGCGGTCGCCGCGCTGCTCGGGTTCAAGGCCACCGTGGTGTTGTTGTGGCTCGAACAGAAGTGGGCCGAGGACGTGAACCTCGCCTTCTTCAAGACCAACGTGGTGGTGGGCTTCCTCGTGCTCGCCACCGTGCTGGCCGCCCGCATGGCGGCCGGCGGCTTCCAGTGAGGCGCGCCGGGATCCCCCGCGCGTCGTCCCGCTTCGTCCGCGCGCCCGGAGGCGCGTGACCATGGCCCGATACCTCATCGCGATGACCGGAGCGAGCGGCTCCGCCTACGGCGTGGACTTCGTGAAGCGCTGCCCCGGCGAGAAGTACCTCGTGCTCTCGGACTGGGCGCGTCAGGTCATGCACGGCGAGTTGGGGCTGAAGCCCAGCGACCTCGAGCCGCACGTGCGCAAGGTGTTCCGCGACGAGGACCTGGCGGCGCCGTTCAGCTCGGGCAGCAACCGGCACGACGCCATGGTCATCCTGCCGTGCAGCGTGAGCACGCTGGCCAAGATCGCCACCGGCATCGCCGACACGCTCATCACGCGCGCCGCCGCGGTCGCGCTCAAGGAGCGCATGCGCCTCGTCGTGTGCGTGCGCGAGACGCCGCTGTCGGGCATCGCGCTCGAGAACATGCTCAAGCTGTCGCGCGAGGGCGCGGTGATCATGCCCGTCTCGCCGCCGTGGTATCGCAACCCCCGCGACCTCGACCAGCTCGTGTCGGGCTTCAGCGACAAGGTGCTGCACCTGCTCGGCGAGCCCGCGGGCGAGGGCTGGCGCGAGGAGGAGCTCGGATGAGCTTCCGCACGCTGGGTGAGTTCATCGCCTTCTGCGAGTCGAAGGGCGACGTCAAGCGCATCACGCGCGAGGTGGACTGGAAGTACGAGGTCACCGAGATCGGTTGGCGCGAGGCGCGCGCCCAGGGGCCGTTGCTCGTGTTCGAGAACGTGCGCGGCGCACGCTTCCCGTTGGCCGTGAACGTGCTCGCCGCGACGCGTCGCATCGAATGGGCGCTCGGGCGCACGCCGCGCGCGGTCGGCGCCGAGATCGAGGAGATCTTCCACGCGGTGCCGCCCAAGGCGCTGTCCGACCTGTGGCCGCTGCGTCGCCACGTCGGTCGCGTGCTCGCCTCGCGTCCGCAGCGGCTCACCGCGGGGCCCGCGCAGGAATCGTCGCTCGGCGCCGACCTGTCGTCGCTGCCCATCCTGCAGTTGTGGCCCGGTGACGGCGGTCGGTTCGTGACGTTCCCGCTCGTGTTCACCGAGGACCCCGACACGCATAAGCGCAACCTCGGCCTCTATCGCATCCACGTGTACGACGCGAAGACCACCGGCATGCACTGGCAGATCGGCAAGGGTGGTGGCGTGCACTACCACAAGGCCGAGAAGCGCGGCGAGGGGCTCGAGGTCGCGGTCGCCGTGGGCGCCGACCCGGCCACGCTGCTCGCGGGCGTGGCGCCGCTGCCCGAGGGCATCGACGAGCTCGCGTTCGCCGGCTTCCTGCGTGGTCGGCCGACGCGCATGGCGCGTGCCCGATCGCTGCGCATGCTCGTGCCCGCCGACGCCGAGTTCGTGATCGAGGGCGTGGTGCCGCCGGGCGAGCGCCGCACCGAGGGACCGTTCGGCGACCACTTCGGGCACTACTCGCACGCCGCGCCGTTCCCGGTGTTCCACGTCCGGAACGTGACCCATCGCCGTCAGCCCGTCTTCCAGGCCAGCGTGGTCGGCAAGCCGCCGCAGGAGGACAAGTACATGGGCGAGGCGGTGCAGGACATGTTCACGGGCGTGCTCAAGGTGATCCATCCCGAGATCGTGGACCTGTGGGCCTACTTCGAGGCCGGCTTCCACAACCTGCTCGTCGTGTCGGTCGAGAATCGTTACGCCAAGGAGGGCATGAAGACCGCCCTCGGTCTCATGGGCACGGGCCAGCTCTCGCTCACCAAGGCCATCGTGCTCGTGGACGCCGACGTGGATCCGCGCGACCGCCGTCAGGTGTTCGAGGCCATCGCGCGCCACTTCGACCCGAGCGAGGACTTCCTGCTCGTGCCCGGCGTGCCGCTCGACACGCTCGACTTCACGAGTGGCCGCATGAACCTGGGCAGCAAGATGGTGATCGACGCGCAGTCGCATTCGCGCCCCGTGGGTTCGTCGGGGGGCTCGGCCATCGCGTCCCGTCCCGCCGCGGAGCTGCTCACCACCGTGCCGGACCCGCGTGCGGTGGATGCGCGCGTGAAGGACTGGCGCATGGCGTGGGGCGGCATGCTGGTGGTGCAGGTCGCCGGTGACGGTCGTGCGGTCGTCGAGGGTCTGGTGCGTCGTCCCGAGTACGCGGCGGTCAAGCTGATCGTGGCGGTGAGCGAGGACGTGCCGCTGGCCGACGACGATCTGCTGCTGTGGGGCATCTTCACGCGCTTCGATTGTGCGCGGGACACCGTGCCCGCCGAGGTCGAGACGCGCGGGGCGTGGACGGTGTGTCGCGGTCCGCTGGGATTCGACGCCACGTTCAAGGACGGCTACCCGGCGCCCGTCGAGAACCTGCCCACGGTCATCGAGCGCGTGGATTCGTGGTGGGGCCGGTGAGTCCGCGCGTCCACGCCTGACGCGCGACCCTCACAGAGCGACGCGTTCCCCCTCCACGGCCACGTGCATGCCGGCGCGTTCGACGCGCTGGCGCTCGTCGCTGCCGGGGATCGCCGCACGGTTCGTGTGGTTCAGGTGCAGGAACCGCACGCGGGCGCGGTCGGACGCGTCGAGCGGCGCGAACCGCGCCAGCGACTCCACGATGAACGGGTGCGGGATCTCGCTCATGTCGCGCCCGGGCAGTTCGCGGGCGTCGAAGAACGTGCCGTCGAGGTAGGCCGCGGTCGTGCCCGTGATCGCGTCCTCGATGCGACGGTCCCACCGCTCCCACTTGTCGATGTCGGGCAGGAACACCACCGCGCCGCGCGCGGTCTCGAGCCGGAAGCCGACCGTCTCGGAGTACTCGTCGCGGTGCGGGACGCGGAACGGCGTCACGCGCAGCGAGTCGCCGAGCGTCACCGTGGAGTCGGCGGCGAGCGGCTGCAGCGCGATCTGTCCCAGACGCACGAGCTGGTCCCAGGGACCGTTCGAGGCGAGGAACGACCTCAGCCGCGGCATGGCCCACACCGGCAGCCCGCGCGCCCCCATGACCTCGCGGCCGAAGTGCATGAGGCCCGTGTAGTGCCCGATGTGCGCGTGCGTCACGAACACGCCGGCCAGCGTGCATGCGGGAGCCTCGCGGCGCATGCGTGCGAGCTGTTCGCGCAGGTCCGGCGTGGCGTCGAACAGCCACCAGCGGTTCGACGCCGGGTCCACGAGGGCGAGACTCGACACCGCGGCCCGGCGGCCGTGCGCGCAGCAGTCCTTGCGGCATCCGGCCTGCGGCAGCCCACCGTCCTGTGCGGTGCCCAACACCACGGTGTACGGCCGGGGCGCGGCGTGCAGCGGGTGAGCGAGTGCGAGCACGAGTCCGACGGACGCGAGCGTGGCGGCGAGGCGCATGGGGGATCCCCTCGGGGTTCGGGGTGCGGCCCCCGCCAACGCGGGGCCCGTCATGTGTTCGGACCGCGACCGTTGCACGGCCCTGCGATGCGTGTGCACGCGCACCGCAGGGCCGTGTGCGGCCCGGACGTCTCAGCGGCGCAGGAGGTGGCCGTCGAGCAGGTCGAGCGTGTAGCGGTGGATGCGGTCCACGGTCAAGGACGCGTTGCGCGTGCCGTCGAACACCACCACCACCGTGCAGTCGTAGTGCCGCTCGACGTCGGTGCGATCGCTCGTGCGCAAACGGTCCACCGACAGCGTCCACGTCGCGGTGCCACTCAACGGCCACGGGTGCGAGTTCACGGGCTTGAGGTATCGCACCGCGCTCCACGTCATCGCCCCCAGCATGGAACGGTGCATGTGCACGTCGTGCAGTGGCGACTGGAAGGAGGCGAGTAACGTGTCGCGCCGGGTGCCGTCGGAGACGAGCGTGTCCTGCAGGATGGACAGGCCGCTCACCTCGAGGCTCGAGGTGCTGCCGAAGGTGACCGTGTCGGTCGTGGTGCGGATCGTCCCGACCCCGCGCGCCGAGCCCGTCATGCGGACCGTGGTCATGGGATCGTACGCGGGCTGCACGAGGCCGAACGCGTTGTAGAAGCTCCGCGACAGCGTCCACGTCACGAACGGCGTCACGATGGTCGTCTCGGCCGCCGCGTTCGTCGGTGCGGCGACACCGCCTCCGGGCACACCGAGCATCGCGGGGTCACCGATCAGCCCGCGCGCCATGGACATGCCCACCAGCGACGCGGCGTCATCGGCGTCGCTCGACGTCACGGTCGTGCCTCCCGGTTCCGTCGGGGAGTCCTTGCCGCATCCGGGCAGGGTGATCATCAGCAGTGCGAGGGTGGCGACCCACCTCAGGTTCCGGTACAGGGATGACATCGGGATCCTCCAGGTCGAACGGGCACGACGACACGACGAGCCGGTGCGACGGACGCTAGCACCGCGGCCCCGGCCTCGGACAAGGGCTCCGATGGACCGGTGGACGCCAGGCGCCCTCGCCCCCTAACCTGCGACCATGGTGCCCCGCGAATCGTTCACACGGATGTTCGGCCGCCCCCGTGCCCTCGTCGGCATGGTCCATGTGGGTGCCCTGCCGGGGACCCCGTCCGCGCACCACGGTCTCGACCGTCTCGTCGAGCACGCCGTGGCCGAGGCGCGCGCGTATCGCGATGCCGGCTTCACCGCACTCGCCATCGAGAACATGCACGACCGTCCCTATCTCAAGGGCGCGGTCGGCCCCGAGGTGACCGCCGCCATGGCGGTGATCGGTCGCGAGGTCAAGCGCGAGACCGGCTTGCCGCTCGGCGTGCAGGTGCTCGCGGGTGCGAACCGCGAGGCGGTGGCCGTGGCGCACGCCTGCGGTGCGGAGTTCGTGCGCGTCGAGGCGTTCGCGTACGCGCACGTCGCGGACGAGGGCCTGCTCGAGGCGTGCGCGGGGGATCTCCTGCGCTACCGGCGTGCGATCGGCGCCGAGCGCGTGCGCGTGTTCGCGGACATCAAGAAGAAGCACGCCTCGCACGCCCTCACCGCCGACGTGTCGCTGGGCGAGACCGCGCGCACCGCGGAGTTCATGCTCGCCGACGGTGTCATCGTGACGGGATCGGCCACCGGCGAGGCGGCGTCGCCCGCCGACGTGCGCGAGGCGCTGGAGGCGTGCTCGTTGCCCGTGTTCGTGGGCTCCGGGCTCACGCCCGCGAACCTGCGCGACTACGCGCACGCACACGGGTTCATCGTGGGTTCGTCGGTGAAGGAGCGCGGGTACTGGGCGAACCCGCTCGACCTCGACGCGTTGCGCGCCATGGTCGCGGCGTTCGCCGCGCTGCCGAGCGCGTAGCCCGGACCCGACGTGACGCCCGACCTCGTCCTGCTCGGCAACCTGCTCGTCGACGACATCGTGTACGCCGACGGGCGCACGCGCATGGCGCAGCCAGGCGGCGCGATGCTCTACTCGTCGCTCGCCGCGGCGTTGTGGGGCGCGCGCGTCGGCTGCGTGAGTGTGTGCGGCGACGACTATCCCGAGACCGCGCTCGCCACGTTGCGCGCCCGCGGCGTGGCCCTGGAGGGCGTGCGCGCTCTGGGTGCGCCCGGGATCCGCACGTGGTTGCTCCACGAGGACGGGTTGCGTCACGTCGTGCACCGTCTGCGTTGCCCGTCGCACGAGACGGTGTCGCCCGTGCCCGCCGACGTCCCCCAGGACTGGCGGCGCGCACGCGCGTTCCATCTGGCGCCCATGCCGCTCGCGCGTCAGCGCGAACTGGTCGAGGCCATTCGCGCCTGGGAGTCGCCCTCGGCGCCGGCGTTCGTGTCGGTGGATCCGTATGTGCTCGTGACCCCCGACACGCTCGAGGCGTGGAGAGCGGTTCTCGTGAACGTGGACGCGTTCCTGCCGAGCGAGGACGAGATGCTGTTGCCGGGTGCCGCCGACGAGCCTGAACGCGTGTTGGCCTCGCTCGCGGGCGGACGACTGCGGTGGGTGTTCTCGAAGCGTGGCGCGAACGGTGGCCACCTGTACGATGCGCACGAGTGCCGTCTGCACGCGTGGCCCGCGGTCACGCCGGCGTTCGTCGAGCCCACCGGGGCGGGGGACGCCTTCATGGCGGGGTTCGTGACCGCCACGCTCGAGGGTCTCGGGGTCGGCGACGCGCTCAAGCGCGGCGCGATCTCGGCCGGGTTCGCCATCTCGGACAACGGCCACGAGGGATTGTCGAATGCCACGCGCGCACGGGCGGACGCCCTGCTCGCGGCGTGGGACCGGATCGATCAGGAGGACGCATGAGCACCGAACGCTGGAAGGTCGCCGACGAGGTCGCGCGCGCGCTGGCGGCGCACCGCCCCGTCGTGGCACTCGAGACCACCGTGGTCACGCATGGTCTGCCCGCGCCCGAGGGCGTGAAGGTGGCGCGTGCCATGGAGGATGCGGTCACCGGCGCCGGTGCCGTGCCCGCGACCGTGGGCCTGCTCGATGGGCTCGTGCGCGTGGGGTTGTCGGCCGACGACCTCGATCGGCTCGCGGCCACGCCCGACGTGCCCAAGTTGAACCTCAGCAACTTCGCAGGCGCACTCGTGGCCCGTGGCACCGGATCCACCACGGTCGCGGCCACCATGCTGGTCGCGCATCGCAGCGGCATCCCGGTGTTCGCGACCGGTGGCATCGGCGGGGTTCACCGCGGCGTGCAGGAGACCGACGACGTGAGCGCCGACCTCACCGCGCTCGCGAGCATCCCGGTCGCGGTGGTGTGCTCGGGCGCCAAGGCGATCCTCGACCTGCCTCGCACCATGGAGCGACTCGAGACGCTCGGCGTACCGGTGTACGGCTGGCGTTGCGACGAGTTCCCGGCGTTCTGGCGGCGCTCGAGCGGCATCCGGCTCGACCAGCGCTTCGACGACATGGCGACGCTCGCCGCCGCCATCCGCGAGCACCACGCGCTCGGCACCGGCACCGGCGTGCTGGTGGCGAACCCGGTCCCCGAAGCCGACGAACTCGACGAGGACATGTACCAGCGCGGTCTGGACGGAGCGACCGAGATGGTGGCGTCCCAGGGCATCCGCGGGCGCGAGGTGACCCCGTTCATGCTCGACTTCATCCGCATGGTGACGGGCGGGGAGGTGGTGCGATCCAACGTCGCGCTGCTCCAGGACAACGCCCGCGTCGCCGGCGAGTTGTCCGTCGCGCTGGCGGCACTGGGGCGCTGACCGCCGGGTCCTCGAACACCATCGCCTGCAACCTTCGGGTGGTCTTGGGCGTCCAATGCTCGAACCCCTCGGAGCGTCCCAAGGCCACCACCGGCCTCTCGGGCACTCCGGGAACCTTCACCGCAACCCCTCCTGCAACCCGTCGCGAAAGTCCCTCGTAAGTCGAGGCACCCGATCCTCCCACGAATCCCGATCCTCCCGGCCGCACCCCCGGACGGCCCTCGCATCCCCGGAGCCCGTCCCATGCGCGTCCTCCTGCCGTTCCTCGTTCTGTCCCTCTCCGCACTCCCCGCGCTCGCGCAGGCTCCGGTCGTGCGCGCCGTGCGTCTCGACACGCCGGTGCGTGTGGACGGCGTGCTCGACGAGTCCGTGTGGCGCGGTGAGCACGCCGTCACCGGATTCCTGCAGCGCGATCCCGACCAGGGCAGCGCCCCGCGCCAACGCACCGAGGTGCGGCTCGCGTACGACGCCGATGCGCTCTACGTCGGTGCGCGCATGCACGACACCGCACCCGACTCGATCGTGGCGCGTCTCGCGCGCCGCGACAACGACGCGGCCTCGGACATGTTCGCGTTACAGCTCGATCCGCTGCTCGACAAGCGCACCGGTTACTTCTTCGCGGTGAGCGCGGCCGGCACGCTCATGGACGGCGTGCTGCTCAACGACGGGTGGGACGACGACTCGTGGGATGGTGTCTGGCAGGCGCGCGTGCGACGCGACGAGCAGGGCTGGACCGCCGAGATGCGCATCCCGTTCTCGCAGTTGCGCTACCGCGCGGGTGAGGGCGCGGTGTGGGGCGTGAACCTGCAGCGCTCGGTGGTGCGTTACAACGAGAGCGACGCGCTCGTGTACACGCCGCGCGGTCAGTCGGGCTTCGTGTCGCGCTTCGCCGAACTGCACGGGCTCGACCTGCACCCGGCGCAGCATGTGGCGCTGACGCCCTATGTCACGAACCGCATCGAGGACCTGGCGTTCGATCCCGGCACGCTGACGCCCTACGACCCGGCCGATCCGTTCCACGGTCGCGTTCGCAACACGCCCACCGTCGGCGGTGACCTGCGCGCCAGTCTGGGGTCGCGCCTCACGCTCAACGCCACCGTGAATCCCGACTTCGGCCAGGTCGAGATCGACCCCGCGGTCGTGAACCTCTCCGACGTCGAGAGCTTCTTCAGCGAGAAGCGCCCGTTCTTCACCGAGGGTGTGGGCGTGTTCCGCACGGGCAACAACGGCGCCAACGACTACCCCGGGTTCAACTGGCCCGAACCCATGTTCTTCTACTCGCGCCGCATCGGGCGAGCGCCGCGCGGGGACACGCCTCCCGCCGACTTCGAGGACCGTCCGCTCGCCACGCGCATCCTCGGTGCGGCCAAGGTCACCGGCCAGCTCGCGCCGGGCTGGAACGTGGGCACCGTGCAGGCGTTCACGCGTCGCGAGTCGGCACGACTCGAGACCGCGGGCACGCGTTCGAGCGTCGGCGTGGAGCCCGCGGCGTGGTACGGCGTTTGGCGCACCACGCGCGAGTGGAATGATCGTCGTCAGGGACTGGGTTTCATGGGCACCAGCACGGTGCGTGCGTTCGAGGGCGACACCGATCCGTTGCGCGACGAGGTCAACTCGAGCGCATGGGTGGGCACGGTGGACGGCTGGTCGTTCCTCGACTCCCGCCGCGTGTGGGTGCTGTCGGGCTGGGCCTCGGGGTCCGACGTGCGCGGCAACACCACGCGCATGACCGCGCTGCAGCGATCGTTCCCGCACTACCGTCAGCGCCCGGACCGCCCCGACCTCGGCGTGGACCCGAACGCGACCGTGCTGCGGGGTTGGGGATCGCGACTCTGGCTCAACAAGCAGGAGGGTCGTCTCCTGTTCAACGCCGCGCTCGGTGCGATCTCGCCCGACTACGACACCCAGGATCTCGGCTTCCAGTCCGGTGGCGACGTGGTCAACGCGCACGTCATGAGCGGGTGGCAGTGGAACGAGCCGAACTCGTGGCGCCAGTACGCGAACGTGGTGGGCGCGGTGGCGACGGGCTGGGACATGGGCGGCAACTCCACGCTGCGCAGCTTCTATCTGGGTAGCGACCTCGAACAGCGCAACCGTTGGAGCTGGGGAGCGAGCCTTTATCATCAAGGCACGGCGCTCTCGCCGCGCGCGACGCGCGGAGGACCCATCCTGCGCACCCCGGCGCGCAACATCGGACGGTTCTACTTCGACACGAACGGGCAGAAGCCGTGGTTCTGGTCGATCGCGATGAACCCGCAGTGGTCGGCGGACGGGTCGTGGACGCAGACCGTGTCGCCCAGTGCTCGCTGGCGGCCGCGACCCAACCTGGGCCTGCAGGCGGGGCCCGAGTTCGTGCGCGCCCGCATCACCACCCAGTTCTGGGACAACTCGGGCACGCTCGCCACGGGTTCGCGTTTCGCGACGCTCGACCAGACGCAGTGGTCCATGAACCTGCGCGTGGACTACGCCGCGACGCCGCAGTTGAGCGTGCAGGTGTTCGTGCAGCCGCTGTTCGCGACACTCGCCTACGGCGACCTCAAGGAGCTGGCACGTGCGCGCACCGACGAGTTCCTTCCCGTCACGACCGGCCCGCTCTTCGCGAACACGTTCGCCTCGCTGCGAGGCAACGCCGTCGTGCGCTGGGAGTACGCGCCGGGTTCGGCCGCCTATCTCGTGTGGACGCAGGAGCGGGCCAACGCCGACCCCGAATCGGTGTTCGACGCTGGCCATGCGAGCGACCTGCTCGCCAGCGCGAGAACGAACCACGTCTTCATGGTGAAGGTCGCGCACCACTTCGACCTCTGATCGGCGGCGGAAACGAACGCCCCGGACCCTGCGCGGGTCCGGGGCGTTCGTGTCGCAAGATGGCGCGAGCGGTCAGCGGCCGCCGCGCATGAGGTCGAGCATGCCGGGGTCGCCGCCGCCTCGCCGAGCGGGGCCACCGTCGCCCTCGGGCGTGCTGTCGCCTTCGCCGGGCGCGAGGAACAGGTTGCGCTCGAGGCCCTGCTGGCGGTCGTACAGGTCGCGGTAACGCCCCTGCGCCGCGTGCAGCTCGTCGTGCGTGCCGCTCTCCACGATGCGACCGTCCTCGACCACGAGGATGCGGTCGGCGCGCCGGATGGTGCTGAGGCGGTGCGCGATCACGAACGTGGTGCGGCCGTGCATGAGCTGCTGGAGGCCGGCCTGGATGTGCGCCTCGCTCTCGGAGTCGAGGCTCGAGGTGGCCTCGTCGAGGATGAGCAGGCGCGGGTCGGCGAGCAACGCGCGCGCGATGCTCACGCGCTGACGCTGGCCGCCCGACAGCTTCACGCCGCGCTCACCCACCACGGTCTCGAGCCCGTCCGGGAAGCGGTCGGCGAACTCGTCCACGCGCGCGATGCGGCACACCTCCCGGATGCGCTCCTCGCTCGCGTCGGGGCGCGAGAACGCCACGTTCTCGCGGATGGTACCGGCGAACAGCACGCTGTCCTGCAGCACCACTCCCAACTGGGTGCGGTAGGAGTCGAGGCGCGCGGTGGCGAGGTCGGTGCCGTCCACGCGCACGACGCCCGAGGTGGGGGCGTGGAACGCCGCGAGCAGCCCGATGATCGTGCTCTTGCCCGAGCCGCTCGATCCCACCAGCGCGGTGACCGAGCCCGGAGAGGCGGTGAATGAGACGTCGTGCAGCACCGGCTTGCCGGGCTCGTACGAGAAGTCCACGTGCTCGAACGCCACCGAACCCTCGATGCGGGGAAGCGCCACGGTGCGGCGCGGGTCGTCGTCCTCGGCGCGCATCGAGAGCACCTCCTGCGTTCGCTCGAGGCCCGCGAACGCCTCGGTGAGCTGCGTACCGATGGCGACGATCTGGAAGATGGGCGCGACGAGGAAGCCGAGGAACAGCGTGTAGGTGAAGTACTCGCCCAGCGTGAGCGTGCCCTCGAGGATGTGGCGGGCGCCCATCCACATGAGCACGGCCCCCACGATGCCCAGCAGCAGCGAGCTCGAGAGCTGCATGACGCTCTGCGCACCCAGCGTGGCGAGCACGTTCTCGAGCAGGCGCTTCACGCCTCCTGCGAACACGCCCTGCTCGCGGGCCTCGGCGTGATAGCCCTTCACGGTGCGTACCGCGCCGAGGGACTCCGTGAGGCGCCCCGTGACCTCGGCCTGGATGCGGCCGCGCTCGCGGAAGATCGGACGCATCACCGTGAAGGCGCGCTGCAGCACGAGCGCGAACACCAGCAGGACGCCTGCGGCCAGCAGCGTCATGGGCGTGTTGATGCGCAGCAGCACCACCAGCGAGATCGCGGCGGTGAGCAGGCCGCCGGAGAACTCGACGAGCCCGGTGCCGATGAGGTTCCGCACGCCCTCGACGTCGGTCATGATGCGCGAGACGAGCGAGCCCGTGCGGTTCGAGTCGTAGTAGGTGACCGGCAGGCGCGAGATGTGCGCCTGCACGCGCCGTCGCATCTCGGCGATGAGTCGCTGCGCTTCCTTGGAGAGCAGCTGGGTGAGCGCGTACGAGGTGGCGCCCTGCACGATGGTGGCGGCGACGACCGCGGCGACGAGCGGCAGCAGCAACTCGACGTGACGACGCCCGATGACGTCGTCGATGAGCCACTTCGTCGAGGCGGGCAGCACGAGGCCCGTGACGCGGTTCACCAGCATGAGCCCGAACCCGAGCATGAGCAGCCCACGCCGGGGG
>JBEGJG010000028.1:0-19561 GCA_041184705.1 Candidatus Eiseniibacteriota bacterium | reverse complement strand
GGCATGCTGGTGCCCGTGATCGGCCTGCTGCAGGTGGGACGTCAGGGCTGGGCCGACCGCTACACGCAACTGCCGTGCATCGGCGTGCTGGTGGTGGTGTGGTGGTGGGTGGTCGAGCGCGTGGGGACGTCGCCGTCACGGCGTCGAGCGGCGGTGGTGTCGGGCGTGCTCGTGTGTACGGTGCTCGGGGTGCTCACCGCGCAGCAGGTGGCGCGCTGGCGCGACTCGGTGACGCTGTTCAAGTGGACCGTGCGCGTGACGGGCCCCAACCCGTTCGCCGAGCTCGGTCTGGGGGGAGCGCTCGCGCGTGGACCGTGCGCGTGACGGGCCCCAACCCGTTCGCCGAGCTCGGTCTGGGGGGAGCGCTCGCGCAAGCCGGCCGGTTCGCGGAAGCCGAGCCGCACCTCGCGCGGGCCGTGACGCTCGAGCCCCTCGACACGGGGGCGCGCGAGCGCTGGGCCACCGTGCTGCTCGAACTCGGACGCGCGGACTCGGCGCGTGCGGTGCTCACCGAGGGGCTGCGACGCAGGGCGTGGGCGGGTGGTCACGAACGGTTGGCGGCGATCGCGATCGCAACGGACGATCTCGCCACCGCGGTGCGCGCGTATCGCGAGGCCGAACGACTCGGCGCGCGCGATGCGGCGTTCGTGGCGGCGTACGCCGCTGCGCTGCGGCGTCACGCCGATGCGCTCGACGACGCCGGGCGATCGGGCGAGGCGCTCGCGCACTGGCGCGAGGTGCTGCGCCTGCAGCCGGGTTCCCAGGACGTGCAGGTGCGCGCGGGGTGGGTGCTGGCGTCCTCGCCCGACGAGGCGCTGCGCGACGGGCACGAGGCGTTGCGTCTCGCGCGTGCGGCGATCGCGGCGGCGGGAGCGCGACCCGCGGCGGTGGTCCTCGCGCTCGAGGGTGCGGCGCTGGCCGAGACCGGGAGCTGGGAGGAAGCGGTGCGCGCCGCACGAGCGGCGAGCGATGCGGCGGTGCGCGAGGGATCGCTCGACGAGGCCGAGCTGTACCGCGCGCAGGCTCGTCTGTACGCGGCCCGGCGGGCGTATCGGTGGGGCCGCTGACGGGGAGGGAGCGAACGCTCGACCCGGGCGCGGGGTCGCGTGGTGCCGGAGGCGGGGGTCGAACCCGCACTCGGTTTGAGCCGAACCGGATTTTGAGTCCGGCGCGTCTGCCAGTTCCGCCACTCCGGCACGCGAGCGAGGACGCAGGCTAGCAACGCCCCGGGGGGCGCACAACCCGCGCCTCGCGACTTGGCACCCGTGGCGGCGCTGCCTAGCATGGCGGCCGTCCCGTCACCCTCGGAGGAGTCCATGGACGAGCAGGTCGTCGCCGACGCCAGGAAGGCGTTCCCGCAATCCAGCACCGCGGTCACCCTCGGCGCGATCGTGCACGCCGGGGAGTGCGGGGGAGAGCCCCTCGTGCGCCTGCCCCTCGGCATGGCCACGCGCCACGGTCTCATCGCGGGTGCGACGGGCACCGGCAAGACCAAGACGCTCCAACTGCTCGCCGAGCAGTTCTCGGCCGCCGGTGTGCCCGTGTTCCTGGCCGACCTCAAGGGCGACCTGTCCGGCATCGCGGCGGCGGGCACGGGTGGGGATCGGGTCACGCAGCGTGCGAAGGAGACGGGCTGGACGTGGAAGGGTGCGGCGTGCCCGGTCGAGTTCCTGAGCCTCACGGGCTCCTCGGGAGCGCAGCTGCGCGCCTCGGTCTCGAGCTTCGGTCCGCTGCTGCTCGCCAAGGTGCTCGGGCTCAACGAGACGCAGACCAGCGTGCTCACGCTCGTCTTCAAGTGGTGCGACGACCAGAAGCTACCGCTCGTGGACTTCGCCGACCTGCGCACCGTGCTGCGCTACCTCACGAGCGACGCGGGTGAGGGACAGCTCGCGGGCTACGGGGATCTGTCGCGCGCCTCGGTCGGGGTGCTGCTGCGCGAGATGGTGGAGTTGGAGCAGCAGGGGGCGGGCGCGTTCCTCGGCATGCCCGAGTTCGACCTCGACGACCTCATGCGGCACTCGCCCGAGGGGGCGGGCGTGGTCTCGGTGCTGTCGCTGCGCGACGTGCAGGACAAGCCCGCGTTGTTCTCGACCTTCATGATGTGGATGCTCGCGCGCCTTTACGCCGAGCTGCCCGAGGTGGGCGACCTCGACAAGCCCAAGCTGGTGTTCTTCCTCGACGAGGCGCACCTGTTGTTCGACGGCGCGAGCGAGGCGTTCCGCACCCAGGTCGAGCAGGTCGTGCGCCTCATCCGTTCCAAGGGCGTGGGGGTGTGGTTCGTCACGCAGAGCCCGCGCGACCTGCCCGCCGACGTGCTGGGGCAGTTGGGCAATCGCGTGCAGCACGCGTTGCGCGCGTTCACGCCCGAGGACGAGAAGGCGCTGCGGGCGGCTGCGCGCACGTTCCCGCGCACGCCGCACTACGACGTCGAGGCCACGCTCACCACGCTCGGGATCGGCGAGGCGCTGGTGACCGTGCTGTCGCCGAACGGTGCACCCACGCCGCCGTTCGTGGTGCGCATGGTGCCGCCCGCGTCGCGCATGGGGCCGCTCACCGCCGAGGAGTCCGCGGCCGCGCTCGCCGCCTCGGAGCAGGTCGCCGAGTACGCCACCGCCATGGATCCGGAGAGCGCGCACGAGAAGCTGCTCGAGCACCTCGCGCCCGTCCCGCCGCCGCCCGCGGTGGGCAAGCGTGCCGCTCGGCCGAAGCCGCCCGCTGCGCAGGAGGAGGTCGAGCCCGCGGCCAAGCCCGAGGCGCCCGCCGAACCCGCGCCCCCTGCGGGACCGTCGCCCGCCTCGATGGTGGGTGGGGTGCTCACCGCGCTCGGCAGCGCGCTCGACTCGCCGCTGGGCCGCATGATCGTGGGGCGCGCGACCACCCAGGTGACGCGCGGACTCATGGGAACGCTGCTCGGGGCGCCGCCCCGCCGGCGCGCGTCACGCCGACGGCGGTCCTGACCACTGCTCGGGGTGCGGGCCGCGCGGGTTGACGGGTGCGCGCGGGCCGGTGTAAGAATCCCCGTCCCAAGACCTTCGGTGGGGCTGTAGCTCAGCTGGGAGAGCGCTTGCATGGCATGCAAGAGGTCGACGGTTCGATCCCGTTCAGCTCCACCATTAACGTTCCCGGCCGTTCGGCCGACGCTCCGCTTCGCGCGCCCCGCTCGGGGCCGCGCGGGTGCCCCGGGGGTGTCCCTGTGATGGTGTTCGCGCTCATCGTGCTGGCTGCCGCTTCGCGCCTGCTGCCCCACCCGCCGAACTTCGCGCCCGTCGCTGCGATCGGCCTGTTCGCGGGTGCGTACTCCAGCCGTCGCGCGGGTTGGCTGGTGCCGTTCGCGGCGCTCCTCGCCTCGGACGCGGTGCTCGGGTTCTACCACCCGGTCGGCATGCTCTGGAACTACCTCGCGTTCGCCGCCTGCCTGCTGCTCGGCTCGGGCTGGCTCGCGCGTCGTCGCACGGCGCTTCGCCTCGGCGGTGCGGTCGTCTCCAGCGCGCTGGCGTTCTTCGTGATCTCCAACTTCGGCATGTGGGCGAGCGGCTACTACCCGCGCACGTGGGCGGGGCTCGTCGAGTGCTACGTGGCCGCGCTGCCGTTCCTGCGCAACACGCTGCTCTCGGACGTCCTCTACAGCGCCGCGTTGTTCGGCGGCTACGCTCTCCTGGCGCGCTTCGTCCCGCGCCGCGACGAGGTCACCGCGCGCGCCTGAGTCCGCGCCGGTACGCGGTCGAGCCCCGGTCCGCCTCGTGCGGGTCGGGGCTCTCGCTTGTCCCGCCCGATCAGGTGCCCGAGCGCACCGTGCGGTCGCTCGTCGCGCTCTCGCGTGCGGCCTCGATCGCCGCGCGCGTCCCCGGTGCGAACCAGTCCACCTCGCCGGGCTGCGACACGATCACGCGACCGTCGGCGTCGAGCAGCCACGTGTAGGGCATGCTCGGGCAGGGCAGCGCGACCTGCAGCTCGCGGCGCAGGTCGAGCAGCACCGGGCTGCGCACGTCGTGGCGACGGACGTAGCGTGCGACCGACGGGAACGGGTCGAAGCACACCACCACCACGCGCACCTGCTCGGGACCGAGCAGCGCGGCGAGCGAATCGAGCCCGGTCACCTGGGCACGCGAGTGTCGCTCCCACGGCGCCCAGTAGTGCACGAGCAGAGGCACGGTGCCGGGCTCGACGCGCATCACACCCACCGGCACGACCGGGAGCGTCGCGGCGAACGCGCGCGGTTCGGATTCGGGGGCGACCACGAGCGGGCGCGGGCCGTCGCCCGGGCGCGCCACCGTGAACAACTGCGCGCGCCAGAGCAGCAGACCGAAGGCCCCGATCACGAGCAGCAACGCGGCGATGCGGAGTCGGAGTTCGGGGCGGCGCGGGGTGGGAGCGGGAGTGTGCATGGCGTGCAGTCTAGCCCGCGCTCGCGGCCGTGGCACGGCACGCACGGACCGGGGGTGGTCGGGCTTGGCCCGAGGTGCTAGCGTGCGGCCGTGCCCCACGAACCCACCTCGGGTGGCCCCGCCCCGGGCCACGAGCCGACGCTCCCGCGCATCTCCATCCAGTCGCTCATCGGTCCCGACGGCATCGCCGGGCCGGAGCGCTTCAACGACCTGCTGCTCGCCGCCACGCGGCAGTGTCGGCGTCTGGTGGACTGCGAGCGCGTGCGGGTGTGGATCGTGCGCAGCAACGGCCGCCGCCTCGTGGCGCGCGACTTCCCCGAGCACGACGGTGCCGCCACCGAGGTCCGGCTGCGGCGCGAGATGGGGCTGGCCGGCTGGGTGCAGTCGCGCGGCGAACCGCTGCGGCTCGCCCCCGGTGATGCCGCGCCTCCCGGGCTGCGCGGGGTGCGCGAGCTGCCCGCGACCGCGATCGTGCTGCCGCTGTTCCGGCGCGGCGAGGTGTTCGGCGTGCTCGAGTGCGTGGGCAAGCGCGGCGGGGCGTTCAGCGACGCCGACTTCGACCGGCTTGAGGTCGCCGCCGAGGGTGTGGCGTTCGCGCTCGACTACGCGCTGCTGTCGCAGGAGATCGAACGGCGCGCGCTCGAGAAGGACGTGCTGCTCGACGTGACGCGTCTGCTCGCGGCCCCGTTCGAACTCGAGGAGGTCGTCGAGGCGATCATCACCGGCCTGCGTCAGGTGGTGGACTTCGACGCCGCGGCGGTCTATCTCGTGGCGCGCGACACCGCCTCGCTCGAGATGGTGAGCGATCTCGGCTACCCCGAGGGCTCCGAGGTCGCGTTCGAGTTGCAGATGGGCGAGGGCATCGTCGGCTGGGTGGCCAAGAGCGGCGAGGCGGTGATCGTGCCCGACGTGACGGCCGACCCGCGCTACGTGGCCGCGCGTCCCACGACGCGCAGCGAGATCGCCACCCCGCTCATCGTCGAGGGTCGCGTCATCGGCGTGTTCAACCTCGAGTCCGACCACGAGGACCTCTACCACGAGGGGCATCTCGAACTGCTGTCGGCCTTCGCGGCGCAGGCCGCGGTCGCGGTCGAGCGCGCGCGCACCGCGCGCGACCGCGTCGAGCGTCGGCGCCTCGAGAAGGAGCTGGCGATCGCGCGCGACATCCAGCGCTCGTTCCTGCCGGCGGTCGCGCCGAGCGTGCCCGGATTCGATCTGGCCGGCACGTTCGCCGACGTCTCGGGCAAGGGCATCCCCGCCGCGCTCCTCATGGCCGGGTTCCGCATGAGCCTGCTCGCCGAGATCCGCAACGAGTTCGCCATCCGGGCGGTCATGCGCAAGGTCAACCGTCTGCTGTTCGAGAGCACCGACCGCGGCAAGTTCGTGACCGCGTTCTACGGCGTGCTGGACTGGCGCAACGGCATCCTCATCTTCTCCAACGCCGGTCACAACCCGCCGCTCCTGATCCGCCCCGACGGCACCACCGACCCGCTGTCCGAGGGCGGCGTGGCGCTGGGGGTGCTCGAGGATACCCAGTACGAGGAGCGCCCGCTCGCCATCGCCGACGGCGACGTGGCCGTGCTCTACACCGACGGCGTGTCCGAGGCCGAGAACGAGATGGGGGAGCAGTTCGGGGTTGAGCGCATCGAGGCCATCGTGCGGGCGAACCCCACCCACACCGCGAGGGAGCTCATGCAGGACCTCATCGCGGCGGTGCTGGACTGGGCGGGGGAGCGCGGGCTCAACGACGACCTCACCCTGCTCGTCATGCGGAAGACCCCGCGCGCCTGAGCCGCGTCCGGGACCGGATCGGTCCCGAGAAACGCCCTCAACTTAAAGTCTTACTTTAAGTGTTTGAGTCTTGACCCTACTCGGTGCGTTCGATAGTCTGCGGCAAAGGATTTCTCAGGAACCGCGAGGGAACGACCGTGTCGAGCAAGACAGGCCGCATCCTCTCCGGCATGCGCCCGACCGGCCGGTTGCACCTCGGCAACTACGTGGGCGCGCTGGAGAACTGGGTCCGGCTCCAGGACGCAGGCTGGACGAACTTCCACATGGTGGCCGACTGGCACATGTTGACCACCGGCTACGAGGATACCGCCCGCCTCCAGGACCACACGTGGGAGATGGTCCTCGACTGGCTGGGTGCCGGTCTCGACCCCGCCCGCAGTGTGATCTTCGTGCAGTCCGCGGTGAAGGAGCACGCCGAGCTGCACCTGCTGCTGTCCATGCTCGTCTCGAAGGCGCGTCTCGAGCGCATCCCGACGCTCAAGGAGCAGATCCGCGACCTCGGCATGGACGAGCAGACCATCTCGTACGGCCACCTCGGCTACTCGGTCCTGCAGGCCGCCGACATCCTGCTCTACCGCGCCACGCACGTGCCGGTGGGTGAGGATCAGGTGCCGCACGTCGAGCTGACGCGCGAGATCGCGCGCAAGTTCAACTTCCACTACTGCCAGGACCGCGCCCCCGTGTTCCCCGAACCCGAGGCGCAGCTGACCGCGTTCGGCCGCCTGCGCGGCATGGACGGCAAGCGCATGTCGAAGAGCCTCGGCAACACCATCCTGCTGGCCGAGGAGGAGTCGGGGCTGCTCGAGAAGGTGAAGCAGGCCTACACCGACCCCAAGAAGCTGCGGAAGGACGACCCGGGCCGCCCCGAGGCCGACGATTCCGACGGCCATCCCGGGTGCGTGGTGTGGGAGTACCACCGGCGGTTCAACCCCGGCGAGGCCGACGCCATCGCGGTGCAGTGCCGCGCAGGCCAGCTCGGGTGCGTCGCCGACAAGAAGCGGCTGGCCGAGGTCATGAACGCCGAACTGGGGCCGATCCGTGAGCGGCGCCAGCGCTGGGCTTCCGATCCCGACGCGGTGCGCGACGTGCTCAACGAGGGCACGCGGCGTGCGCGTGAGGTGGCCCGCGAGACCATGGATGCAGTCCGGAGCGCGATGGGCGTGAAGTCCGTCGTGGAGCCCGCGTGAGCGACGAACAGGACCTGACGACGGCCGAGGACGTCACGGAGGTCGCGACCGCCCTCGAGGCGAGCGATGCGCTCGCCACCGCCGACGCGCCCGAGGCCGCGACCGCGCCCGAGGGGAGCGAGCCGCACCTCACCGTCGAGAGCCCGGCCGCGCGCGGCAAGGAGGGCGAGGGCGTGGTGCGTGCCGCCCGACCCTCGGTGACGTTCAAGCTGCCGCGCTTCGAGGGACCGCTCGACCTGCTGCTCCACCTCATCAAGCGCGACGAGGTGGACATCCACGACATCCCCATCTCGCACATCACCAAGCAGTACCTCGACTACATCGAGCTCATGCAGTTGCTCGACCTCGACGTCGCGGGCGAGTTCCTCGTCATGGCCGCGACGCTCATGCGCATCAAGGCCAAGATGCTGCTGCCGCTCCCCGCCACGAACGACGAGGGCGAGGAGGAGGGCGACCCGCGCGAGGAGCTGGTCCAGCGCCTCATCGAGTACCGCCTCTACAAGGAGGCGGCCGAGGGCATGCAGACGCGCGAGGGCGACCGTCGCACCTGGCACGAGCGCGGCATGGTGCCCAGCGAGGACGACGCCGGTCCGCTGCCGCTCGCCCCGGCCACGCTCTTCGACCTCATCGGCGCGCTCCAGCGCGTCATGGCCCGCACGCCGCAGCGCGTCGTGTACTCGGTGCAGACCGAGGGCTTCGACATCGAGGACAAGATGTCGCTCATCGCCCGCGAGGTCGCCGAGGTGGGCGAGTTGCGCTTCTCCGTCGTCATGTCGCGCGCGGTCGCGCGCATGGAGATCATCGTGTCGTTCATGGCGCTGCTCGAGCTCATCAAGCTCGGCCGCGTCGTCTGCGTGCAGGATGACAGCTTCGCCGACATCCTGATCCTGCCCCGACTCCTGGAAGAGAGGACCTCCGATGCCCCCGTTGAACCTGCGCTCGGCGCTTGAGGCGCTGCTCTTCTCGTCGGACCAGCCGCTGACGCTGGCCCAGCTCTCCGACGCGCTCGAGTCGCCGGCCGAGACCGTCACCGAGACGCTCGGCGCCCTGGGCGACGAGTACCGTGCGCGCGAGGCCGGCATCGAGGTCCGCGAGATGGCCGGCGGCTGGATCATCATGACCACGCAGGCCCAGCACGAGTGGGTCGGTCGCATGCTGCGCGGCAAGCGCAAGATGCGTCTGTCGCGCGCCGCGCTCGAGACGCTGGCGATCATCGCGTACAAGCAGCCGGTGACGAAGAGCGAGATCGAGGCCATCCGTGGCGTGGATTCGAGCGGCACGCTCGCCACGCTGCTCGAGCGATCGCTCGTCACCATCAAGGGACGCTCGACCGTGGTGGGCCGTCCGCTGCTCTACGGTTCGACCGACGAGTTCCTGAACTACTTCGGACTGCGGGACCTCGCCGAGCTGCCGCGTCCCGAGGAGTTGCGCGCGCTCGTCGCCGCCCGCGAGCCCGAGCAGATGGAGATGCTCGAGGTCGAGGCGACCGACGAGAACGGTGCGTTGCTCGCCGGTGCGGTGGCGGCCGGCATGCTGGCCGCTGCGGCCGCCGAGGCCGGGTCGGCCGACCGTGAGCCGGTCTCCGAGGCCGAGGTGGGCGTGGCGCTGCTCGAGCCGCCGGTCGAGGAGACCGTGCGCGTGGTCGGTGCGTCGGTGCTCACCGAGGAGGAACTCGACGCGCTCGAGGCCGGTCTCGACGAGCCCGAGGACGACCTCGGTGCCGACGAGGACGGGATCGAGGCCGACGTCGAAGCGGTCGGCAGCGACCTGCTCGCCGCCTCCGACGAGGACGACGACGACTCCGACGAGGATGAGGACGAGTACGACGACGACGATGAGTTCGAGGGCGACGACGAGGACGAGTACGACGACGAGGACGAGGACGACGAGGACTCGGATGACGACGGCGAGGACGACGACGATCGTCCCTCGGCGCACTTCACCGAGTAGTCGCACATCCCGACCGTCGCCGTGACACCCTCGAACCCCGCCGCCGAGGCGCGCGCCCGCGCGCTGGGGCTGGCCCCGCATCCCGAGGGGGGCTGGTTCCGCGAGACGTACCGTAGTTCCGAGCGTCTCGCCGCCGCGCTCCTGCCCGCGCGTTTCGGGGGCGACCGGGCCCTGTCCACGAGCATCCTGTACCTGCTCGGAGCGGGGGAGCGGTCCCGATTCCACCGTCTGCGCGCGGACGAGGTATGGTCCCACCACGAGGGCGGGGTGCTGCACCTGCACCTGCTCGAGCCGGAGGGCCCGAGGGTGCTCGAGCTGGGTCCCGCCACCCCGCAGCAGGTGATCGGGCACGGCACGTGGTTCGCGGCCGAGCCGGCCCCGGGCACGGAGTACGTCCTCGTCGGGTGCCACGTCGCGCCCGGATTCGAGTTCGAGGATCTCGAGATGGCGACGCGCGCCGCGCTGCTCGCCCAGCATCCCGCGCACCACGACCTGGTGGTGCGCTTCACCCCCGAAGTGGAGGACCCCACGTGTCCGTGAGACTCAACAAGTACCTGGCGGACCGTGGTGTCGGTGCGCGTCGCAAGTGTGACGAACTCATCGCGCAGGGGCGCGTCGTGGTGAACGGCGAGGTCGTGAGCGACGCCGGCCGCCGCGTGGACGCGCAGCGCGACCGCGTGCAGGTGGACGGTCGCCCCTTGGGTGGGGCCTCGCGCACGGTCTACTACGTGCTCAACAAGCCGGTGGGTGTCATCACCACGCTCGACGACCCGCAGGGCCGTCGCACCATCCGCGAGTTCCTGCCGCGCGGTGCGCGCGTGTACCCGGTGGGACGACTCGACGCCGACACGAGCGGCCTGCTGCTGCTCACCAACGACGGCGATCTCGCGCACAAGCTCATGCACCCGCGCTACGGCGTGCCCAAGGTGTACCGCGTGCGTCTCACCGAGGAGCCGCGTCCCGACCAGCTGCGCCGGCTCGCCAGCGGTGTGCGCTTCGGCGAGGGCGAGGTCTCGGGGCCCGCGCGCGTGCGTCGCATCGATCCGGGCTTCGACGCCATCATGATCGAGCTCACCATCCACGAGGGGCGCTTCCGTCAGGTGCGCCGCATGTGCGAGGCCGTGGGGCTCACCGTGTCGGGGCTGCACCGCGTGGGCTACGGCCCGCTGCGGTTGGGTCCGATGCCGCGTGGCATGTTCCGCGAGCTGTCCGAGGACGAGGTCGCCGCGCTGCGTGAGGCGGCCGCGCGTCCGGGCGGGGGGCCGCGTTCGCGTCCGCCGGGTGGCCGGTCGACGCGTCGGCCCGCTCCGGTCGAGGCCGCACCCGCGCCCGAGCTCGCCGATGAGCCCGAGGAGATCTCGGACGCGTGGGTCGCGGGCGGTGGATTCATCCCGCGCGACGACGAGGACGAGGCGGCGCTGCCCACCGGGTCCGCGCGCGCGATGGACGAGGACGACGACGAGGATGACGAGGACGGCGTGACGTGGCTCGGCACGGGCGCGCTCGGCGACGACGATGAGGACGAGGAGGAGGTCGGTGGTTCGCGTGAAGCGGGCACCCCGGCCTGGCCCGCACGTCCCGATCGCCGTCGCGGGGATTCCGCATGGTTGGCCGAGAACCCCGAGCGCGCTGCGCGTCCGGCTCGTGGCGAGCGCACCGCGCGCAGCGAGCGTGCCGCGCGCCCGACGGGTGGTGGTGTGGGTCGTCCGGCGCGCACGGGTGCGGCTTCCGCGCGTCCCACGAGGTCGTTCGATCGTCCATCTCGTAGCGAGGGCGGTTCCGCTCGTCCCGCGCGCGGTGGTGCGGGTGCCGCGCGTCCCGCGAGGTCGTTCGATCGACCGTCGCGTGGCGAGGGTGGGTTCGCTCGTCCTTCGCGTGGTGGTGCGCCCACGGGGCGTCCCGCGAGGTCGTTCGATCGTCCGTCGCGTGGCGAGGGCGGGTTCGCGCGTCCTTCGCGCGGTGGTGCGCCCACGGGGCGTCCCGCGAGGTCGTTCGATCGTCCGTCGCGTGGCGAGGGTGGGTTCGCTCGCCCCGCGCGCGGTGGTGCACCCACGGGGCGTCCGCCGCGGTCGGGGGCGTCCGATCGTACAGCCCGTTCCTCTCGAAGTGGCCCGCGCCCGAACGTGGGTCGCAGCCCCAAGGGGGGCGCGCCGCGCCCTCGGGCTCGTGCCGGTGCAGGGGCGTTCGATCGCTTCGTGCGGCCGACCACGCCGTCTCGGGCCGCGCGTCGTGCGGGTAACGGCGGGCCGCGGGACAAGGGGCGTCCGGCGTCCCGGTCGGGGAACGGTCCCGGTGCAGGACGCAACACCGGCGGGTCGCCGGGGCGTCCACGGGCCGGTCGCCGTCCCGGTTCGCGTTGAAGCGCGCCTCGGCGCGGTCCTAGAATGGGGGGAGCGCGCGGCCATCCCGCGCCTCCCTCACAGGTCGCCCGGACGGGCGGCCGACCCCCACGCCGTCGGCACGGCCATGGATGACCGTCCGTCCGCTCCCATCCGGTACTCCGCCCCGTGCGACTCGACCTGTTCGAGAACGATTCCCGGGTCCCCCGCATCCCGACCGCGTCCCCGTCCCCGGGGCACGTGATGATGCTGGTCGCCTCGCAGGCGCAGTCCGGGACCCCCGCGGCCGATACCGGGGTATACGGGGAGGGGAGCCTCGCGCCTCGCGAGGGTGCCCGTCTCGGTTGGCGTGGCTGGCTCGTGGTGATGTTCGCCGCGTGCACCCTGCTGGGCCAGGGCGAGCAGAGTCGGGTGGATGGGCGATTCCGGTCGCCGAGCACGACGCTGCTCACCTACTGGGACGCGCTCCGGGTCGGCGATGCCGACCTCGCGCGTGCCTGCCTGCTGGACGGTCGCCGGGACGTGCCCATGCCGGGCTCGGTCTGGTTCCTGCCCGCGACGGACGACCTGTGGCTCACCGGCTACCGATCGCTCCCCGTGAACGCCGAACGCATCATGGTCTCGTACGAGGTGCACTACCGCGACCGCTCGACGCAGGAGGAGCGCATGTTCCGGTTCGGCAACGAACTGGTGCGGCTCCAGGGCGAATGGCGCATCGCGAAGCCCATCGGCGAGGCCGGGATGCCCGAATGGCGGCCCAAGGTCCGACCGGTTGACAGTTGACCGGAGCGGCTCCTAGGGTCGAACGAGCTCGCAGGAAGCGGGTGTCCTATCCGGGGAGAGGAATGCACGTGAAGCCGCATCGACTGTGGATCGCCGCCGCCCTGATGTGCCTCGCGGCCGCGCCCGCCTCGGCCACCAAGTACGCGGCCGAGTTCCTCAAGATCCCCGTCGGCGCGCGCGCCGTGGGTCTCGGCGGCGCGTTCACCGCGATCGCCGACGACGCGACCTCGACGTTCTGGAACCCCGCGGGCATGGTGTATCTGCCCTACAAGGAGGCGTTCCTCCAGCACGCCGAGCAGTTCGGCAGCCTCGTGAACCACAACTTCGGCGGCGTCGTGTTCCCCATGAGGAGCGGGGAGGATCGCCGCTCCGCGTTCGGCGTCTCGCTCACGTGGGTGGGTGTGGACGACATCCCGGTGACGCCTCGCCCGGGCGGGCTGCGCCCCGGCGACTGGCTCGACTACGGCACCGACAACGACCCGACCACGCCCGGCAACGGCCAGGGCAACGGGCAGTGGGATCCGGGCGAGCGCCTGCTCATCACGAGCGACGACCTGTTCATGGCCAGCAGCACCGACCTCGCGCTCGGCGTCTCGTACGCCCGGCAGCGCGGCCGTCACTTCGCGTGGGGCGGCACGGTGAAGTTCGTGCGCCAGAGCATCCCCGACACGCTCGCGGGCGCCCACGTCACCTCGTTCGGCGCCGGTCTCGACGCCGCCGCGCTGTGGATGCCGACCGACGCCGTCACGGTGAGCGCGGTCATGCGCGACCTCACCACCACCTACATCACGTGGAGCAACGGCACGCGCGAGTTCGTGGCGCCCAACCTCACGACCGGTGTGGCGTTCCAGTTCCAGCCGGGCGAGGGCCACGCGCTCACGTGGGGCACCGACCTGGCGTGGGACTTCGAGGGACGCGACCTCGACGGCCAGATGTCGCTGGGGCCGCTCAACGCCGACCTGCGGACCGGACTCGAGTACTGGTTCCGCAACACGGTCGCCCTGCGTTCGGGTCTCAACGGCAAGGACCTCGCCTTCGGTGCGGGCGTGCGCTACCGGCACTTCGGTGCGGACTACGCCGCGTCGCTCAACCGCTTCTTCGCGAAGGACGATCCGACGTTCTCCGAGGACCACAACCTCGAGACCACGCACCAGCTCTCGGCCAGCATCAGCTGGTGAGTCCCGGTTCCCGCGTACGGACCCCGGTGGGCCTCGGCCCACCGGGGTTCGCGCGTCCTCCGCGCCACGGTTGACCGCGCGGCCCGGCGTCCATACCGTGCGGAGACTCGGTTCGGTCGTGGCCCCATCCTCCCGGAGGACTCCCCGTGCGTGACGTGCTCGCCCTGATCCTGTCGGGCGGTGGCGGTGAGCAGCTCGGCGTGCTCAGCGCCGAGCGCGCCGTGAGCGCGTTGCCGTTCGGGGGCAAGTACCGCGTCATCGACTTCGTGCTCAGCAACTGCTGCCACTCGGGCATCCAGCGCGTCGGCGTGGTCGCCCAGCACTCGCCGGCCTCGCTCAACGACCACATCGGTGCGGGCCGCGCCTGGGACCTCGACCGGCGGCAGGGGGGCGTCACCATCCTGCAGCCCTACCAGACCCGGCAGCACACGGGTTGGTACCGCGGCACCGCCGACGCCATCGCCAAGAACTGGGACTGGATCGAGGAGCACCGTCCCGAGCGCGTGCTCGTGCTGTCGGGCGATCACGTGGTGCGCATGGACTACCGCCCGCTGGTGGCGGCGCATCTGCAGCGCGACGCCGCGATCACCGTGGCGGTCACGCAGGTGCCGGCCGACGAGGCGCATCGCTTCGGCATGGTGCACGTCGAGCGCAGCGGGCGCATCAAGAGCATCGAGGAGAAGCCCCAGCGCACCGACGCGGCGCTCGCCAACATGGGCATCTACCTGTTCGAGACCGAGCGCCTCGCGGAGGTCCTGCGCACGCGACCGGTGGACATGGTGCTCGACGTGATCGGGCCGCAGGTCGCCGCCGGACAGCGCGTGTACGCGCACGAGTTCGACGGCTACTGGGAGGACATCGGCACGCTCGCCAGCTACTACCGTGCCAACCTCGAGCTGCTGCGTCCGCACCCGCGGCTGGTGCTGCACGACCTGCGCTGGCCCATCCTGACGCGCGACGAGGAGCGCCCGCCCGTGTGGGTGGGGGACGACGCGGTGGTCGAGGACAGCCTCGTGGCGAACGGTTGTCGCGTCGAGGGGCGCGTGCAGCGTTCCATCCTGTTCCCGGGCGTGCACGTGGGCCCGGGCGCCACGGTCACCGACTCCATCGTCATGGCCGACACGCGCATCGAGGCGCGCGCGCGCATCGAGCACTCGATCCTCGACAAGTACGTGAAGGTCGGCACCGATGCCGTCATCGGCGAGCCCGGTGCGACCACCGGACACGACTGGTTGGCGGGGCTGGCGGTCGTCGGCAAGGACACGTGGTTGCCCGAGCACGGCCGCGTGCAGCGGCCCAGCATGATCGGCGTGGGTGGGCGCTACGAGGACCTGGCTGAGGGCGTGCTGCCCGCGGGCAGCGTGGTGCGCAACCGCCGCTGGTTCGAGGAGATGCGATGAGCGGACGCTACGCCTTCATCCTCGCCGGTGGTGTGGGTAGTCGCCTCTGCCTGCTCTCGGAGAAGCGCGCCAAGCCGGCCGTGCCGTTCGGCGGCAAGTACCGCATCATCGACTTCACGCTGTCGAACTGCGTCAACTCCGGCATCTTCGACGTCGGCGTGCTCACGCAGTACCGCCCGACCTCGCTCAACCAGCACATCGGGCTGGGGCGGCCGTGGGACCTCGATCGCACGCGCGGCGGCATCCAGCTGCTGCAGCCCTCGCCGGGGGCCTCCGCGAGCGACTGGTACCAGGGCACCGCCGACGCCATCTACCAGAACCTCATCCATCTCAAGCGGCGGCGCGCCTCCGAGGTGCTCATCCTCTCGGGCGACCACGTGTACCAGATGGACTACAACGTCCTGTACGCGTTCCATCGCCGCAACCACGCCAGCCTCACGGTCGCGGTCACCGAGGTGCCCGAGAACGAGGTGGATCAGTTCGGCATCCTCGAGACCGAGCCCACCGGCCGCGTCACCGCGTTCAAGGAGAAGCCCAAGGGCCCGGTGACCTCGCGGCTCGCCTCGATGGGCGTGTACCTGTTCGACCGCGACGCGCTCATCCGCTGGCTGGTGGAGGACGCGCAGATGGCGGACTCGTCGCACGACTTCGGCAAGGACATCCTGCCGCGACTCGTGGCGCGCGGGGAAGGGGTGTTCGCGTACCGGTTCCCGGGCTACTGGCAGGACGTGGGGACGCTCGACTCCTACTACCGCGCGAACCTCGAGTTCGTGCAGCCCAAGCCGCCGCTCGACCTGAGCGATCCCGAGTGGGTCGTCCACACGCAGACCGCCGAGCGCCCTCCGGTGCGCGTCGAGTCGGGCGCCAAGGTGGCGCGCAGTCTGCTCGCCAACGGCTGCATGGTGCAGGGCGAGGTCGTGAACTCCATCCTGTTCCCGGGCGTGGTCGTCGAGCGCGGGGCGGTGGTGCGCGACAGCATCGTCATGCACGACACGGTCGTGGGCGCCGGCTCGGCGCTCGATCGCGCCATCGTGGACAAGGAGGTGCGTGTCGGACGCGGGGCCCGAGTGGGGCAGGGCGACGATGCGACCCCGAACCGTGCCTGTCCCGAGCACCTGTCGAGCGGGCTCGTGGTGGTGGGCAAGCGGGCCCGACTGCCCGAGGGCATCACCGTGGGGCGCAACGCTCGCACCGATGCGAGCGTGACCGAGGACGACTTCACCGCGCCCGTGCCGGCGGGCGGGGTGGTGGACGGTCCCGAGAGCATGCACTAGCGCCGTCGAACCGCATGCGACGAGGGCCGGCACGGATCCCGTGCCGGCCCTCGTCGTTCGTTGCCGCGTGCGTCAGGCGGGGAGCTTGAGGCGCTGACCCACCTTGACGTTCGTGCTCGTGAGGCGGTTGAGGCGCTTGAGCTCGGCGACCGTCACCCCGTGCTTGGTCGCGATGCTCGACAGCGTCTCGCCGCGGCGCACCGTGTGTGTGGTCGCGGCGCGCTTCGCCGTGGTGCGCGACTCGCGAGCGGGGGCATCGAGGGTGGTGCCATCGGCCTCGGCGGAGGGGCCCGAGACGAGCAACGACTGCCCGCGTTTGACCACCACGCCCTTGCGCAGCGAGTTCCAGCGACGCAGGTCGGCGACCGTCACCTGGTAGCGCGACGCGATCGAGGTGAGCGTCTCGCCGCGGCCCACGGTGTGACGACGCGCGGGGGCCTCTTCGGCGGGCGCGTCCACGTCGGCGGGCCCGTTCGCGAGCACGGCCGCATCGGTGCCGGTCGAGTCGTCCGCGACCTCGGTCGAGCGGATGCGCAGGCGCGCGCCGGGACGCACGCTCACGTTCTTGAGGCGGTTCCAGCGACGCAGGTCCTCGGCCGAGACGCCGTAGCGCGCCGCGATCGAGGCCATGGTCTCGCCGCGCTTCACGACGTGCGTGACGCGGTCGATCGGAACGCTGTTGCCGTCGATGCGTGCCGGCAGCCCGATGCGACGGGAGGGCACGTACGCGGTCGAGGCGCGCGGGTCGGTGGTGTCGGCGGCGAGCACCGCGGGACGCGGCGCACGCATGGTCGACGGGATGGTGATGAGCATGCCCTTGCGCAGCGGGCGGCCGCGACCGAGCTTGTTCACGCGCGCGATGTCGTTGGGGTTGACCGAGAACTCGGCCGCGATCGAGCGCAACGTCTCGCCGCTGCGCACGCGGTGGCGCACGGTGAGGTTGACGCGCGGCAGGTCGGCGCCCTCGGACAGCTTGCGCTGGATGATCTCGCTCTTGCCCTCGGGCACGCGGATCGACGTGATGCCGTTGGCGCCCTGCACCATGGCGTTGCGCACCGAGGGGTTGAGCTCCTTCAGCTCCTCGTAGTCGCACTCGGCCAGCTTCGCGATCGCACGCAGGTCCACCGCGCCCTTGAGCGAGACCTCGTCGAAGCGCATGGGGTCGTCGTAGAGGATGTCGGTGAAGCCGTACTTGACCGGGTCGCGCGTGATGGCCATGGCGGCCATGAACTGCGGCACGTAGTCCTCGGTCTGCTTGGGCAGGCGCAGCTCCCAGTAGTTGTTGGTGCCCTGGGCCTTGATCGCGCGCATGACCGTGCCCTCACCGGCGTTGTACGACGCCAGCGCGAGGGGCCAGTCCCCGAAGATGCCGTACAGGTGCTTGAGGTAGCGGGCCGCCGCGACGGTCGCCTTCTCGGGATCCTTGCGCTCGTCCACCCACTGGTTGACGTTGAGTCCGAACAGGCGCGAGGTGGCACGCATGAACTGCCACGGGCCCACGGCCGAGGCGTAGGAGCGCGCGTTCACGTTGAAGCCGCTCTCGACGAACACGAGGTGCACGAGGTCGGGGGGCAGGCCTTCCTTCTGGAGCACGCTGCGGAACAGCTCCATGTAGCGACCCGAGCGCTTGAGCCAGCGCTCGAAGGTGCTGCGGCCGGCACCGGTGAAGAACGCGATGTAGCGCAGCACGTCGGCGTTCATCTGGAGCTCGATGTCCTCGATGGCCGGCTGGTTCAGCAGGGCCTCGGACTCGGCCGCACCCATGCCGGGCAGACCGTCGAGCGTGGCCTCGAGCGCGGGGGCGGCCGAGGGGTCCACGAGGCGCGGGGCCTCGAGACTGGTGGAATCGGGTGCGGCCTCGGCGGCAAGCGTCGTCCGGACCGGAAGCGCGCCCGCGAGGGCGGCGACCAGCAGGATGGCGTGGATGCTCGGGCGAAGCGACATGGACGATCCTCCAGGGTGAGACCGCGGGGCGGTAGGCGCCCGACCGGGCGAAGCTAGGCTCCCGGTACGCGTTATGCAATGCAGACCTCTGTCAACTCACAGGCGGAAACCCTTGCCGGGCCTCGTATCCCACCGGAGCACGGCAGCGGCGCAGGGATAGCAGCACGACCCGTGCCACAATCGCTTGGTGCTTTGACACTTGCGGAGTCGTTAGTTAGCTTCCGATAAGGCGTTAGGCGGCAATTCCTGCCGCACGCCGCGCAGCGAGGGGAAGGAGCCCCGTGACCAGTTACGGGCCAGCGACCGCCGAGAGTTGGGCGGTCTCCACGAGGTCGAACGGGTCGGTGCCGACCGCGGGCGTGAGCCTGCCCGGCATCCAGCTCGGTATCCTCGGCATCCCCCACGGTTTCACCACCCCCGAGATCCAGAATTGGCTACGGGACCTCGCGGGTGTCGCGCTCGAGACCTCGCGCACCGACCTGCGTCCGCGCCCCATCCCGCCGCTCCTGCACCACTCGCTCACGGGGCTGCTGTTCTCGCAGACCGAGCTGTGGAGCAAGACCGGCCTCGCGATGCCGTGCTCGGCCGTGTTCGTGTCCGGGCCCGAGGGGCTCGCGTTCGGCTGGGTGGGCGAGGCGCGCGTCTCGATCGTGGCCGACGGCCGCGTGATCGAACCGCGCTGGGTCCTCGTGCGCGACGAATCCGGTCAGGAGGCGTGCTCCGCCATGTTGCCAGCGGAGTCCGCGGTCACGGTGACCATCGAGTGTCATCTGGCGGGTGCCGGCGAGGCGACCGCGGCGTTCGAGGCCTCGTGGACGCCCGCGTCGCCCCGCACGAGCGCGCCCGCGGTGAGCCCGCTCGTGCCGTCCGACCCGCTGGCCGGTGCGCGCGATCTGCCGCCGCTCGCCACGTTGGGCGCGGCCGAGGCGCTCTCGCCGGACGCCGTCACACCGCTCGTCTCCGCGCCGCGTGCGCTTCCCGCCGAACTCCCCGTGGACCAGCCCGGCCTCGCCTCGCTCGGTGGCGCGCCCGTCGAGGAGCCCACCGCGGTCGCGGACTCGAGCACGGTCACGTCGCTCGATGACGCGAGCGCGGTAGCGGAACCCGCGATCGATTCGCCTGCGCCGCTGGCGCCCTCGGCGGTCTGGGTCCCGAGCACGGAGCCGATCGCACCACCCGTGCTGCGTTCGCCGGGCATGCCGACGGAACCCGTGGTCGACGGGACGGTCGCCCCCTCGCCGTCGGTCGAGGACGTCGTCGAAGCGATCGACGTGGTGGTCGAGCCCGTCCCCACCGAGGACGTGGTCGAGTCCGTCGAACCGGTCGTCAC
>JBEGJG010000027.1:0-14665 GCA_041184705.1 Candidatus Eiseniibacteriota bacterium | reverse complement strand
GCAGCCCATCGCGAACACGGCCGTGGCGGAGGGCACGGGCTTGGCCGCCTTCCCCGCACGCGTCGTGCTTCCGCTCCCCTTCCTCGCGGCCGCGTCGGAGGCGCCGGTCTCGCTGCGTGCGGGGGTTGGCCCCATGGCGAGAGACGCGACCGCCAGCAGAACGAGTGCGGTCAGCACGACGGGGACTCGAACGAGGGAGCGGATCATGCGGACCTCCGTGGGACGGTGCGATGCGAGAGGGTGAGGTCGGGCGCGACCGCGGGGATCACGCGTCGTCGTCGTCCTCGGCGTCCTTGGACTCGGAGCTCGCGGGCTTCGACGAGCGCCGCACGAACAACTCGGACCACTCCTCGAGCTCCTTGCGCCCTTGCCGTCGGCCGTGGCGGGCCGGGTCGGGAACGCCGAGGCGAGGAACAGGTCGCCGAGCGAGATGTCGGCGCCCATGGCGCGCGCGTGCCGAGCGACCTCGAGGTCGGAGGTCACGACCGTGATGTGCTCGTCGCCCCCGATCCACTTCTCGACGTAACGCCGGATGACGTCGTCCGCGGTCTCGGGCGGGCGCGAGTAGGTGATGAGCACGCGCCCCGTGGTGACGTCGCGGCCGGGACCTTCGGTGGAGCCGTCGAAGACCACGAGGAATCGCACGTTGTTCCCGCCCATCATCCAGGCCAGCAGGTTGACGAGCATGTCGCGGGATTCGCGCAGGGTGCGGTCGGGCCCGGGCTTCAGGCGCGACGAGCGCAGGATGACGTTGTAACCGTCCACGATGACGAGGCGAGCGTCCATGCGCTCCATGGTCGCGGTCCGGGCGCACCGCGTCAACGCCCGCGCCCGGAACGACGCGGGCCCCGTGCGGGTCGTCCGCACGGGGCCCGATCGCGCCGCGAAGCGTCTAGAGGCCGCCGCGGGAGGTGTGGATGATGCGCCCACCGGTGCCGACCGCCCAACCGCGCAGCGCATCCACGAACCACACGTCGTCGAGCGGCACGGCCGTGCCCGACACCTGCGCGCCCCAGGTCGCGCCACCGTCGGTGGTGCGCAGCACGAGCCCGCTGCCGTTGGTCCCGACGGCGAAGCCCACGAGGTCGTCCACCAGTTGGATCGCGTTCACCGTGTTCGTGGCGCCGAACGACCCCAGCGCCCACTGCGCCGAGTCGGCCGCGGCCACCGTGAACGCCTGCACGCCCGCGAACCCACCGGCCACGGCGCGCGCCACCGAACGGCGCGACACGCCACGCAGCGACTGTCCGGTGACGGACGGCTGCACCACGCTCCACGACGCACCGCCGTTGCGCGTGCCCACGATGACACCGGACTCGCCCACCGCCCAGCCGTTCGAGGCGTCCGGGAACGAGACCGCGTTGAGTGTCGCGGCGGTCGGGTTGAGGCGCGTCCAGTTCGCACCTCCGTCCACCGTGCGCAGCACGGTGCCGTTCGCGCCCACCGCCCATCCCCGCGCGGTGTCCACGAAGCACACCCCGCGCAGCGCGTCGGTCGTGGGCACGCCGAGCACGCGCGTCCACGTGACGCCCGCATCGCGGCTGCGCATGATGGTTCCGGCATCGCCCACGGCGAACACGCCCGAGGCCGACACGAACCACGCATCGCGCAGCGCAGCGGTGGTGCCGCTGGGACGGATCGCCCACGAGGCACCGGCGTCGTCGGTGCGCACGATCGCGCCCGTGGCCCCCACGGCCACGCCCACGCGACCGTCGGTGCGGAACGCCACACCGTGCAGGTCGTTGGTGGTGCCGCTCGTCTGGATGTACCAGCCGGCGCGCACCACGACCGCGACCACGGCGGTGTCCGCACGCCCGCCGCTGCTCGCGACGAGATGCGTCACGCCCTCGCCGAGCGCGGTGACGAGACCCGACGCGGTCACGGTCATCACGGCCGGGTCGTGGCTCGACCAACTCACGGCGGCTCCGGGGATGACCGCACCCGCGGTGTCACGGACGATGGCCGTGAAGGTGCGCGTGTCCCCGACCACCAGCGTGTCGGTGGCGGGACTCACCACCACCGACGAGACGGTGCTGGTGGGCGGGGCGACGGTGTCGAGCGAACCGCACTCGCAACCGGTGAAGGCCGAGACGCTCACGAGCGTGAGCAGCACGGCGAGCGACGAGCGACGACGAGGCATGACGGGCTTCCCTCGCGGGTCCGGGCGACCCTCCCCGGACGGGGACGGGTCCCTGAGGTTATCGGCCATCCCGGCCCTCGATTCCAGCCCCGGGGACGGAGCGTGCGGGGCCGCATGGACAGCGGGCGGGACGCGCACGAGCGGCCCTGGACGGACCGAGGCGGCCTCGCGAACGGTGCGGCTTGTCGCCCGCTGCGGCGGAACCTAGTGTCGGTGGCCATCCGAAGCCCCTGCCGCGGGGTCGGACGCCACCCTCCTCCCACGAGGACCCCCATGCTCGAGGTCCAGTCCGTCCGCAAGAGCTACGACGACCGCGTGGTCGTGAACGACGTCACGTTCGAGGTCGCCGCCGGCGAGATCTTCGCACTGCTCGGCCCCAACGGCGCGGGTAAGACCACGCTGATCCGCATGATCACCGACATCGTGCGCCCCGATTCGGGCCGCATCACGTTCAGCGGACGCGCGCTGCGCGAGGGCGACCGACCTCGCGTCTCGTACCTGCCCGAGGAGCGTGGGCTCTACAAGAAGCTCTCGGTGCTCGACGCGCTCACCTACTTCGGCGAACTCAAGGGCCTGCCGACCGCGCAGGCGCGTCGCGAATCGGTGGCGTTGCTCGAGGAGTTCGAGCTCGCGGCGTGGGCGCGCAAGCAGGTGCAGGCGCTGTCCAAGGGCATGCAGCAGAAGGTGCAGTTGTGCTCGGCCCTCATCGGTCATCCCGAACTGCTCATCCTCGACGAGCCGTTCTCGGGCCTCGACCCGATCAACGTGCAGTTGTTCGAGGACGTGCTGCGTCGTCGGCGCGCGGAGGGCACCACCGTGCTGCTCTCGACGCACCAGATGAACAAGGTCGAGCAGCAGTGCGATCGCGCCCTGCTCATCAACCGTGGGCACATGGTGCTGTACGGCCGCGTGCGTGACCTCCGCCAGCAGTACGCCGAGCACGCGTTCGAGCTGCACGCCGACGGCACGCCGCGCCCCGTCCCCGGCGTGCGCAGCCTCGAGACCGCCGGCGAGCACTGGATCGCCACGCTGGAGCGCGACGCGCACCCCTCGACGGTGCTGCAGGCCTGGCTCGCGCAGGGGCTGGCGGTGCGAGGCTTCGTGCCGCGCGTGCCTCCGCTCGAGGAGATCTTCGTGCACGTGGTGCGCAGCGGACTCGGGCTCGACCGCGGACGCAGTGGGCCGCCCACCGTGGACGAATCGCTGGTCGAGGGAGGTGTGCGATGAATCTGTCCCTGCCCAAGGCGCTCACGATCGCGCGCCACGAGTACCTCGTCACCGTGCGCCGCCCGGCGTTCCTGCTGACGCTCCTGCTCACGCCGGCCATCTTCCTGCTGAGTGGCGTGTTCTCGACCCGCATGCAGATGGACGACGCGCGCACGCAGTTCACCCGAGCACGCGTGGTGGCGCTCGTGGACTCCTCGGGGTTGTTCGCCGAGGGCCCCGCGAGCTTCGAGTACCGCTTGCCCGGCAGTGCGGCCGCGGTGCCGGGCGGCAGCCCCTCGACACCCGCCGTGCTGCCCGTGGTCATGCGGCCGTACGCCGACCAGGCGGTCGCCCTCGACTCGCTCGAGGCCGGTCACGTGCGACAGGTGCTCGTGGTGGCCGAGGACTTCCTCGCCACGGGACGCACGCGTCTCTACGAGCACGACACGCGTGTGTTCACCAGCAGCTCGGACGATCGTCCGCTGCGGCACTGGCTCACACGCGAGTTGTTGCGTGGACAGGCCGACTCCGCGCGCATCGAGCGCACGCTCACGCTCGGGCGCTCCATGGACCTCTACACGCAGACGCGCGACGGCGCGTGGGCGATCAAGGACGACGCCCGCGAACTCACCGGCTTCCTGCTGCCGTTCGCGGTCAGCTTCCTGCTCGCCATGGCCATCCTCATGGGTAGCCAGTACCTGCTGCAGGGCGTCTCCGAGGAGAAGGAGTCGCGCATCCTCGAGTCCATGCTGTGCTCGGTGACGCCCGACGAACTCATGCTGGGCAAGCTGCTCGGGCTCGGTGGCGTGGGACTCACGCTGGTGGGCGCATGGGCCGCGGCGGGTCTGTGGAGCTCGGCCGGGGTGCTCGCCATGGCCAACGTCACGCTGCCCGCGTCGTTGCTCCTCATCGCGCTCGCGTACTTCGTCGTGGGCTACCTGCTCTACGGTGCGGTCATGCTCACGCTGGGCGCGCTCGCACCCAATCTGCGCGAGGCCACCCAGATCTCGAGCTACCTCATCCTGTTCAACGTCAGCCCGTTCTGGGTCGCAACCTCGTTCATGAACGCCCCCAACGGCCCGCTCGCCGTGGGACTGTCGTTGTTCCCGCCGACCGCCGCCACCAGCATGCTGATGCGCCTGGGCACGGCGACCGTCTCGGGTGCGACCATCCCCGCGTGGGAGATCGCGCTCTCGCTCACGTTGCTCACCCTGAGCGCACTGCTCGCGGTGCTGGCCGGAGCCCGGCTGTTCCGCCTCGGCATGCTGCTGCACGGCAAGACGCCCAACCTGCCGACCATCCTGAGGTTGCTCAAGACCCGATGACCTCGTCCCCGGCGGTACGCGCGGCCAGCGGCTTCCCGCGCTGGCGGGTGTTCCCCCCGATCGCGCTCGGCGTCATCATGGCCACGCTCGACGCGAGCGTGGTCAACATCGCGCTCCCCACGCTGCAGCGCGACTTCGCCGCCTCGTTGAGCACGATCGAGTGGGTGGCGCTCGGGTACTCGCTCACCATGACGGGGCTGCTGCTCGCGGCCGGCCGGTTCGCCGACGCGCGCGGGCGCCGACGCGTGTACGGCCACGGCCTGCTGCTGTTCACGGCGGCCTCGGCGGCGTGCGGATTCGCACCCAGCGCACCGCTGCTGGTCCTCCTGCGGATCGTGCAGGGCGTGGGTGCGGCGCTCGTGTCGGCGAACGGTTCGGCGCTGTTGGTGCAGGCGTTCCCGCCCGAGGAGCGCGGGCGAGCGCTCGGTGCGTTCGGGGCCATGGTGGGCGTGGGCCTCGCGCTCGGGCCGCCGCTGGGCGGCCTCGTGGTGGAGCACGCCTCGTGGCCGTGGATCTTCTTCGTGAACGTACCGCTGGGCTGGCTCGCGTGGCGACTGCTCCAGCAACGCGTGCCTGCCGACACGCCGTCGAGCGAGGCCTCGGGTGTGGACGGGGTGCAACCCACGCTGTGGGGGCTCGGGCTCGCGGGTGTGCTGTTGGCGGTGACGCGCGCGCCCGAGTACGGCATGCGGGACCCGATCGTGCTGGTGGCCGCCGCGGTGGGTGTGACGTTCCTCGCGGGATTCGTGGCGCTGCAGACGCGCGTGCGCACGCCGTTGTTGCCGCTCGACCTCGTCGCGGGCCCGCTCGGCGCCGCGGTCTCGCTCACGTTCATGGGGCAGCTGCTCAGCGTGGGGACCGGTTTCCTCATGCCGCTCGTGCTCGAGGAGACCGGCGGACTCAGCGCCGCGCAGGCCGGTGCGTGGCTGGCGGTGCTGCCCGGGGCCGCGCTCGTGTGCGCACCCCTCGCGGGTCGTCTGGCCGACCGCACCGGTCCGCGCGCGCTCACCGTGACCGGCATGGCGCTCACCGCGCTCGGCCTGTTCGCGCTCTCGCGTCTGGGCACGCTGCCCACCGGCGCGCCGCTCGTGCTCGGCCTGACGCTGGTGGGTGTGGGACAGGGCCTGTTCGCAATCCCCAACGCCAGCGCGCTGCTCTCGCTGGTGCCGCACGCCCGACTGGGGCTGGCCTCGGGTCTGCAAGGCACCACGCGCACGCTCGGGCTCTCGACCGGGATCGCCCTCTCGGGCGCCGTGCTGGTGGCCCGCTACCGCTCGCATGCGCACGCCCCGCTCCACATCGGGGGCCCGGGCGGGGTGGACCACGCCGCGTTCGTGGCGGCCACCCACGAGACGTTCCTGGTGCTCACCGGGCTGGCCGTGGTGGCCACGTTCGTGGCCTGGCGGGTTCGCACCACCCCGGCACAGGACTGACCGGACGACGTACGGCGACCTTCGGACCACCCAATCCGATGCGGCCCAACGGGTTGTGGTCCACCCGGACCGGGCGATCCGCCCGCCGTGGGTGCGTTACGCCACACGGAATGGCAGGAATGCGCCAGCACGGCATGGGCGAACTCCCCCATTGAAAGTCGTTGGCGACGCATTCACAATCACTTACGAGCACGATGCGGTCGAGGGTCCGGAAGGCACGGCCCTTGCAGATTCCCGACCGTGGAGCAGGACCTGTGAGTCGGCTCCATCGTGCAGCAGGAGCCCTGACCGGCCAGTAAAGACATGGACCCGCGAGGTCCCTGCCGGAACCGGGGTTGGACCGAGAACGAGGCACACAAGAGCCGACACTCCAGGTCTCTCTTGCGCAAGCGGTCGGGCCTGCGGCCCCTCCGCACGAAACGGGATCGCCCGGCACAAGCCGGGCGTTTTCGTTTCCCCCCCGACCCCTCGGTGACCGCGGGGTTTGCCAAGCCGCGGGGCGCCCCCCACACTCCGGTCGCATGCGCATGCTCCGCATCGGTCTCGCCCAGATCAACCCCACCGTCGGTGACCTCGACGGGAACTGTGCCCTCATCGTGGAGGCCATCGGCCGGGCGAGGGCGTTGGGGGTGGACCTGCTGGCCTTCCCCGAGATGTGCGTCACGGGCTACCCGCCCGAGGACCTGCTCCTGCGCCCGGACTTCATCCAGGGCTGCCTCGACCGCACCGCCGCGCTGGCCCCGCACACGGCGGGCATGACCGTCATCGTGGGCACGCTCGACCGCGACGCCGACCTGTACAACGCCGCGGCCGTGTTCCACGACGGCCGTCTGGTGGGCACCGCGCGCAAGCGCCACCTCCCCAACTACGGCGTGTTCGACGAGAACCGCTACTTCATGTCGGACCGCCAACCCCTCGTGTTCGCGCGCCCGGGACTGGTGTTCGGCGTCAACATCTGCGAGGACATCTGGCTCTCGGGCGGCCCGACCGAGGAACAGGTGGTACACGGTGGCGCCGAGGTCATCGTGAACCTATCCGCGTCGCCGTACCACGCAGGCAAGGCCGAGGAGCGCCGCCGCATGATCGCGCAGCGCGCCGCCGACAACCTCGCGGTGGTGTGCTACGTGAACCTGGTGGGTGGGCAGGACGAGATCGTGTTCGACGGCTCGAGCCTGGTGCTCGACCCGCACGGCGAGGTGATCGCCGAGGGCGCCGCGTTCGCCGAGGACCTGTTGGTGACCGACGTGGACCTCGACGAGGTCTTCAACACCCGTCTGCACGACACGCGCCTGCGGAAGGAGCGCGCGAACGAGGACGCCGAACCGTTGCCGCGCCTCCACCTGCCGGCGATCGCCCCGTCCACCGCCAAGCCGGCGCTGCCCGCACGCGGCACGGCCCCCGAGTCGTCCGAGGAGGCCGAGGTGTACACCGCGCTCGTCACCGCGGTGCGCGACTACGTGCGCAAGAACGGGTTCACCACCGTGGCCCTGGGGCTCTCGGGCGGCATCGATTCGGCGCTCACCGCGTGCATCGCGGCCGACGCGCTCGGGGGCGAGAACGTGGTCGGCGTGGCCATGCCGTCGCCCTACTCGTCGCCCGATTCGTCGGCCGACGCCGAGGAGCTGGCGCGCGCGCTCGGCATGCCGTTCCGCACCCTTCCCATCCGCGACACCATGCAGGCCTACGACGCCGCATTGGCCGAGACGTTCGCCGGGCGCGCCCCCGACCTGACCGAGGAGAACCTGCAGGCGCGCATCCGCGGCAACCTGCTCATGGCGCTCTCGAACAAGTTCGGTTGGCTGGTGCTCACGACCGGCAACAAGAGCGAGACCAGCGTGGGCTACAGCACGCTGTACGGTGACACGGCCGGCGGGTTCGCGGTGCTCAAGGACGTCTACAAGACGCAGGTGTACGCGCTGTCGCAGTGGCGCAACGCGCGCGGCGCGGCGATCCCCGCGCGCACGATCCTGCGCGCGCCCTCGGCCGAGTTGCGGCCGGGCCAGACCGATCAGGACTCGCTGCCCCCCTACGACGTACTGGACGCCATCCTGCTCGAGTACGTCGAGGAGGACCGCTCGATCGCCGAGATCGCGCGCCTGGGACACGACGAGGCGCTCGTGCGCCGGGTCGCGCTGCTGGTGGACCGCGCCGAGTACAAGCGTCGCCAGAGCCCGCCCGGGCCCAAGATCACGACGCGCGCCTTCGGCAAGGACCGCCGCCTGCCGCTCACCAACCGCTGGCGCGGCTGATCCCCACCCCGCAGCACGAGGGCCCGCTCATACTCGATGAGCGGGCCCTCGCGTCGTGACGGGGAGCGTGCGATCAGGGCAGCGGCGTGGACAGGAGGTTCATGGAGACGCCCACGCTGGCGTGGAACAGGTTGCGCGTGCGCGTATCGGTGACCACGCGCTGGTACTCGCCACGCACGTCGAAGCGCACCTTGGGCACCATCGAGACCCCGAGACCGACACCGCCCTGGTACGACATCGCGGAGTCCTCGAAGCCCTGCCGCTTGTAGTTCGTGCGCCCGAGGCCCACGTACGGGTACATGCTGATGGGGCCGCCGAAGGCGAGCGCGACGTTGGCGCCGTAGGTGGAGAACTCCGCGCCGGCGATCGTGACCGTGACCGGCACGGGCACCGTGGTCGTGACGTCCTCGTCGCCCAGCGTGGACTTGGAGTAGAACGGCTCGAGGGTGATCAGGGGTACGACGCGAACCGGAACGATGATGCCCCAATGGCCACCGCTGCCGCCGTCGGTCTTGTTGGAGGGTGAGGTCACGCCGCCGATGAGACCGATGCCGACGCCGCCGGCGTGGGCGGTGCCCACGAACAGGGCGCACGCGAGGACCGCGGACGCGAGGATGCGCTTCATGTCACGACTCCTTCCATGGAGGGGTGGGATGGACCATTCGACGCGCCCGGCGGGCACGGGGCACGCGGGACACGGACGGCGGGAAGGTGGCGAAGGCGGGCGCGGGGGTCAAGTCCGCGGGGCGCGGCGAGTCCTCACTGCCGCGTCTGGACGCGGGCGGTGATCGCACCGCAGTGGCGCGCGAGCAGGTCGGCGATGCGCGCCAGCGTCTCGGTGAGGTCCGCGACCGGACGCTCCGAGGGGCAGTACACCACCGCGAGCAGCGATCGCGTCTCGGCGGTGACCTGCGTGCGTCCGGAGTCCGAGGTCGGCGCACCGAACGCGCCCTCGTCGTCGGCGAGCAGCAACCGCCCGGTGAGTCCCACGAAGTCCTTGCGGATGCCCTCGTAGCCCTCGTGCGGCTGGCCGAGTCGCGCGTAGACCGCACCGCGCACGCGCGTGCGATCGTAGAGGCCGAGCGGCAACTGCGACTCGAGCGAGGCGAGGTTGCAGACGTCCACCGCGGGCAGGATGGACGGCAACCCCTTGCCCTGCAGCACGCGACGCAGCAGCGCCTCGCTGGAGGGCCGCGTCTTGGTGGGGTCCACGCCGAGGCGATGGAACATGCCGCGGGTCTCGGCGACGCCGTGCAGGTCGGCGGCGGGGCGGCCCATGCAACGACGCATGAGGGCGCGGATGGACTCGTCGCGCTCGGTGGCGAACCCCTCACCGAGCGGTTCCCCCGAGAGACCGTCGGCCTCGAGCCAACCGATGGCGACGATGCCCTTGAGGGCGTCGTCGAGATCGATCGCGATCCCTCCGGTGCGGGCCTGCAGCGACATCGGGGTTCTCCTGGGCCGTACCACCACGCGACGGCGCAGGGTGGAGCGAGAAAGCGGGCGGCGGGAAATCCTTTTCCGACCTTGGACCCGGACACGCACGAGGCGCACCGGGTGACCCTTGGCCTAAACTCTTGTCATCGCCGCCCGCCGGTTCTTGCATCGCTCGGGTGCGCTGCGCGGGTTCGCGCGCATCCCTTCCGGCCGAACCGTCGCGCACGCTGCGTGGGATGGTTTGCGCGACAGGCGGTGTGAAACGCGGGCGGAACATAGCGTGCCGCGCGCTCGCTGCCAAACGATTTCTCGATGAATTCGCCACGGAATTCCGGAAAAATTCCTGCGAATGCGCGACCGTTCCGTGGCACGCACCTCGCATGTCGCGGTCGCATCCGGTCGAACGGACACGTGCGATCGTTCATCCCCGGAAGGAGAGCGTGTGCGCGCGCACGCACGACGCGCGTGCGGTGACGCGTCGAAACCGCTGCACGGTCGCGCGCTGGCGCGCTCGTCTCAGGAGGCGCTGGAGGTCGCGGGCGCGGGCGGCACGCGACGCGTGACGGCCTTCACCGTCCACGTGCGTGTCGCGCCATCCTCGACGAGCTGCACGTTCTCGCCCACCGAGCGGCCCACGATCGCCTTCGCGATCGGGGTCTGGTGCGAGATGACGTGGTCGCCGAGATGGTGCTCGCCGTCGCCGAGGATCCAGTAGGTCCGCGTTTGGCCGTCGGACTCCAGGACCACCTCGGTGCCGAGGCCCGCGACACCGTCGCGGAACTCCGCATCCTCGACGAATCGGGCGCGCGAGATGCGGGACTGCAGCGATCCGGCGCGCTTCTGGGCGTTCGCCTGCTTGAGCTTCGCGGAGTGGTACTCGGCGTTCTCCTTGAGATCGCCGAGCTCGCGCGCCTTCTGGATGGTGGCGGGGATGGTCGTGCGCAACTCGCGCTCGACCTCCTCGAGCTCCTGCTGCAGGAGCTGCCAGGTGGCGCGCGTCATGACCGGGATGTCGAACTCCTCGGCCTGCTCTCCGACCGTGCTGAACAACGCATCGGTCTTCTTCTGACGATGGTCGAGCACCCACTGGCGCTCGTCGGGGAAGCCGACCGTGGCCACCGCGTCGAGCGACGGGAACAGGTAGCGGTCGCTCGAACGCCACTGGCGCAGAAGCACGCGCAGCGTGAGCCGGGTCTCGTTGTCGGGCGTGACCCCCGCCAGCATGCGCGGGAACGAACCGCCCTCCCCGATCCACTTGAGGATCTTGTCCGCGGTCGAGGCCTTGGGCTTCTCCTCGATGAGCTGCAGGGCGGCGACGAACAGGCGCCAGGCGTCGGGCGGGGGTGCGGCGGAGTTGAACTCGTCCTCGATGAGGCGCAGCACGGCGGCCGGGTACTGCACGGCGCGATCGATCAGCGCGCGGCGCAGCGCGGCACGCCCGGCCTCGTCCAGCCCGGCGCGGTCCTTCTCGGCGGCGTCGCGCACGGTGGCGTAGCGCGAATCGAGCGCCGACAGGATGGCCTCGGACTCCACACCCGCGGCGCGCGAGTCCTCGAGGAACGCCAACTGTTCGTCCTCGTTGGACAGCGTGGGGATGCCGAAGCCCTCGTACGACCACAGGTGACGGATGATCCCGAGCCACACCTCGCGCTGCTCGGGCATCCAGCGCGTGAAGTAGAGCCCCGCGCGAGCGCGGTCGGCCATCTCGGCCTCGGGGTCCATCGCCACCTTCTGCACGAAGCGCGCGAAGCGCGCCTTGAGCGCGGGCTCGAGCGCGGGGTGCTGGGCGAGGAACTTGCGGATGGTGCCGAGGTTGGTGCGGGCGGGCTTGCGGACCTCGAGCGCGGGCAGCGGCGCGTGGTCGGAACCCGTCGCGGGCTCACCGGAGGCGGCGGCCGCGACGGCACCCTCGGGCGCCAGTCGGTAGAACTTCTCGAACGCGCGCGAGTGGTCGATGCGCGGGTCCTTCTCGCACGCCGAGCGCCCCTTGCTCCAGAAGTTGGTCCAGTCCTTCGCCGAGACGAGCTCGGCGCTGATCAGGAACAGCTTGAGGCGGTTCGCGTCGGCCGAGCCGCCGAGGCACTTGAGCGCGGCCACGATGAGGCCGGCGTGGTCCTCGGTGCGCATGCGCGCGACCTCGGTCGGCTGCGTGAAGCGCATGAGACGGATGTCGTCGTCGGCGACGGGCGTGAGCGTGCGGCGCGCGGCCGCGTACGGCATGCGCTGCCCCTTCACCTTGGCGAAGTCCACGACCACCGTGGTGGTGTCGTTGGACACGATGCGACCCGGACCGAAGCCGTCGTGCAGCACACCGCGGCCCGGCGCGAGCGAGGCGATGGTGTCGAACGCCTCGATGGCCTTGGTGAGCGGCGTGTCGGCGTCGAGCAGCCCGCTCTGCAGCACGGCCTCCTCGAGGTTCGGAACGAGCTTGCCGGGGCCCTGCTTGAGCGCGTCGGTGACCGCCTCGCGGAACGGCTCGCCCGCGGCCTCGCCGCCGGCGGTGACCGTGATGGTGATGGCCTTGCGGATCGCGTCGAGCGCCGAGCCGGCGCGGTCGAGGCGCGCCAGACCCGCGGCGCACACGGTCGCGATGCGCGCGGCCTCTCGCACCGAACCCTTGCCCGCGAGCGTCGGCAGCGTGGCGGCGACGTGCTCGAGGCCCTCCCAGTCGTCGTGCTGTGCGAGCTCCTGCGCGGCCGCCTCGAGTTCCTTGAGCAGGTCCTCGTCGGCGAAGCGCGCCGCGAGGTCGCCCAGCAGTGCGCGGCGATCGTCGCCGCGACCGGCATCACCCAGACGCACGGCGAGCAACTGTGCGAGCTCGAGGTCCTCGGGCATGACCGCCCACGCGCGCGACAGCGCGTCGAGGCGCTCGGGATCGCGACCCAGACCCTCGTGCGCCTGCACGAGCAGGCGCGCCGCGGCGTGCGTCACGACCAGCGACAGCGAGCGGTCCGCGACCGCGGCCAGCGGCTCCCAGACCTTCGCGGCGGCGAGCTTCTCGCCCAGGCGGAGCAGCGTCTGCTGCGCGCTCTCGACCTCGCCCCGCAGGGCGTTGCAGGCGGCGAGCAGGTAGTACACGCCGTACGACGCGGGCGGGTCGGCCTGCTTGAGCCGGTTCGCGAGCTCCTTGCTCGTCGAATCCAGCCACTTCTCGGACTGCGCATCGTGCGCGAGGGCCTCGAGCTGGGCGCGCGAGGCGGGGGACAGATCGGCTCCGACTTCGCCTCGGAGCACGGCTGGCAGGGCGTCGCGGACGGGCATGGCCTCACGAGAGGTGAAGGGGTCTGCGGCTCGTCTGAAGGGCCTGCGAATATGGCGCAGGAACGCGTTCCGCGCAAGGGTGGAGCGGCTCGCACGACTTTCGCGGGGCTCCGCGCCGAAGGCGTGCGGGAACACGCAGGGACCGCTCGAGCGCCGAGCGCGGGGTCCGCACCGTGGAGGGCGGAGGGATGTCGAGCATCGGCACCGCGTCGCCGGATGACGCCACGCGGTGGGGCGGCTACACTCCCCCGATGCGCATCTACACACGGACCGGCGACGACGGCACCACGGGACTGCTCGGCAAGGACCGCGTCCCCAAGCACGACCTGCGGGTCGAGGCCTATGGCAGCGTGGACGAGTTCAACGCCACGTTGGGTATGGTGCTGACGCACGACACACAGGGCGCGTTCGCGCCGCTCGTGGAGCGCCTGCAGATCGCCTGCTTCCAGGTCGGGGCCGAGCTCGCCACGGTGGATGCCACCATGCGCGAACGGCTCGTGCGCATCGCCGACGACGACGTCACCGCGCTCGAACGCGAGATCGATCGGCTCGAGGTCGAACTGCCGCCGCTCACGCGCTTCGTGCTGCCGGGCGGCACGCCGCTCGCGGCCGCGCTGCACCTCGCGCGCACCATCTGCCGCCGCGCCGAACGACGCGTCACCGCGCTCGCGAGCGTCGAGGCCGTGGACGAGCGCATCGTGCACTGGCTCAACCGCACCGCCGACCTGTTGTTCGTGATGGCGCGCGTGGCCAACCGTCGTGCGGGCCTCGAGGACCGCACCTGGGACGGTGGCGCCGGACGCTGACGCGGTCCGGGGTGCTTGGGGAGCGGGCCGAACGGCCCCTCGAACGAGCACTTGAATTCCGGGGGCCGGCTCCCGATAATCCCCTTGTCACCTTCCATGGGGCGACGGCGCGGCTCGCATCGGTAACGCCCGCGCGACCGTTCGCACCATCCGGCCCGACCCGGGTTGCGCGCCGCAGGACGCACTTGGCGCGACGGCGGTCGAGCGTGTAGGTTCCCCGCCGAGGTCTCGAGCGCCGGGAACGGAAGGCCGAGGCCCACGGCGACAGGCGCGCATGACGCGCCCCTGCCGCCCAACGATTCCCCACCGCGAGCCGGTACGGCAGCGGTGAAGCCGAGGCGAGCCGAGCGCCGCCCACCGGCAGCCAGCAGGTCGAGCGCACCCAAGTCCGCGTGCGCGATGCCCACCGCGGAAGTCAGCGGCCATCGCCCCGGAAGCGTTCACCGGTCGTCCCGCGCAGAGGAGAGGCGATCCTCGCCACGCTGCCCGGAAGCGTTCACCGGTCGTCCCGCGCAGAGGAGAGGCGATCCTCGCCACGCTGCGCACAGGTCCACCCCCGGCGCACCGTTCGCGTGCGTGCCGGAAGGAAAGTCATGAGACCACGCCGTCGCCGCACCACCACCCCGCGCGCCAAGTCCGACGCCGCGGGCGCTCCCGAAGGCACCATCTTCGACGCCCCGTCCGCTCCCGAAGGGGGCGACTTCGCTCCTCCGGCACGCACGCGAACGGTGCGCCGGGGGTGGACCTGTGCGCAGCGTGGCGAGGATCGCCTCTCCTCTGCGCGGGACGACCGGTGAACGCTTCCGGG
>JBEGJG010000026.1:0-16281 GCA_041184705.1 Candidatus Eiseniibacteriota bacterium | reverse complement strand
GCGCGGCCGTGGAACTGCACACCCTCACTCCCGACGCCCCGGTGGCCGCTGCCGAACGATGGGATCGCTTCGTGGCCCAGTGCCCCGAGGCGACCTTCTTCCATCGTGCCGGCTGGCGCGACATCCTCGTGGACTCGTTCGGGCACGCCCCGCATTACCTGTGGGCGGAGGAGGGCGGCGAGATCGTGGGCGTGCTGCCGCTCGCACGGATGCGCAGCCTGCTGTTCGGCGATGCGCTCGTCTCGACCCCGTTCTGCGTGTATGGCGGCGTCGCGGCCACCACCGACGCGGCCCGCGCCGCGCTCGAGGAGGCGGCGGTCGCGCTCGGCACGCGCCTCGGGGTGGACCACGTCGAGTTCCGCAACCTGCGCCCGCGTCGCGACGACTGGGTGCGGCGCGAGGGCAACGCCACGTTCCGCAAGGCGATCGATCCCTCCCCCGAGGCCAACCTGCTCGGCATCCCGCGCAAGCAGCGCGCCGAGGTCCGCAAGGGGATCGACCGTCGGCTGGTGGCATCGGTCACGAACGATCTCGACCTGTGCTGGAACCTGCACGCACGCAGCGTGCACCGGCACGGCTCCCCGATCGTGGCACGGCGCTACTTCCACGACCTCGCGCGCGTGTTCGGTCGCGACTGCGAATGCTTCCTCGTGACGCACGAGGGCCGTGTGCTCGCGTCGCTGCTCAACCTGTACGACCGCGACACGGTGATGCCCTACTACGCCGGCAGCAGCGGCGAGGGGCGCGACGGCGAGGTGCACCCGTACCTGCACTGGGCGCTCATGAACCACGCCGCGGCGCGCGGGGCGCGCGTGTTCGACTTCGGCCGCAGCCCGGTGGGTTCGGGTGGCTACCATTACAAGAAGAACTTCGGCTTCACGCCCGAGCCGCTCGCGTACGAGTACCGACTCATCCGCGGCAAGCACGCGCCCGACACCGACCCACGCAGCCCGCGCTACCGCCTCATGGTGAACACGTGGAAGCGATTCCCGCTTGCGTTCGCCAACCTCATCGGCCCGTGGGCGGCCCGCCAGATCGGTTGACGCTCACGCGTCGTCGAGGCGGCGCCCCATGGTGTGCAGCGTCCGACCGGCCTTCTCGAACCGCCGCCGCACGGTGAGTCCGTGGGATTCGTACAGGCGCACCGCCGACGCGTTGTCGGCGTGCACGTTGAGCTCGTACTCGGCGATGCCCTGCGCGCGGAACGCGGCGTGCGCCGCCTCCATGAGCGCAGCCCCCACGCCCTTGCCGCGCGCGCTCGCGCGCACGCCCAGATAGACGAGCTCGGGCACCGAGGGCGGTACGGCGGTGCCCGACCCCAACTTGGCCAGCACGGCCCGCGCCAGTCCCAACGGGTTCGAACCGAGCACGAAGAGCGCCGTGTCGAGCGGCCCGGCGAGCAGCGCGCGCGGGAACATCGCGCCGATGTCGGGCGTGATCATGACGAACCCGAGCAGCGCGCCGTCCTCCTCGGCCACGCACACCGTGGCCGCGCCCCGTGCGATCGCGTTGGCGTAGAACCGCCGCACCTGGAACGGCCCGAGCGGCGACAGGTCGCTCACCGCGAGCGTCTCGAGGTGCAGGTCGGCCAGAGCGCGGGCGTCGGCGGGCGTGGCGGTGCGGATGTTCGGCAGGGCGGCCTCCGGGAGGGGTTCGCGGGCAACATACACCAGCCCGATTGCGCTACGCTCGCCGCATGATCACCGCACTCCCCCTCGTCACCGACGCCGCACGCCGCTCCGCACAGCGCGCGTGGTGCCTGTACGACTGGGCGAACTCGGCGTTCGTGACCAGCGTGGTCTCCGCACTCCTGCCGGTGTACTTCGCGCGCCTCGCGGCTCGCGAGTTGCCCGCGCATCAGGTCACCGCCACCTGGGGCTATGCGAGCGCCGCGGCGTTGGCCGTGGCCGCGGTGCTGTCCCCGCTCGTGGGCGCGCTCGCGGATCGCCGCGGACGTCGCAAGCCCATGCTCGCGCTCTGCGTCGCGCTGGGTGCGGCGGGCACGGTGGTGCTCGCGCTGCTGCCCCCGGGTTCGTGGGCCCAGCTGCCGCTCGCCTACGGCGTGGCGTTCGTGGCGTTCGCGGTCGGCAACGTGCTCTACGACGCGCTGCTCGCCGCGGTCGCCGAACCGCACGAGTGGGACCGCGTCTCGGCGCGCGGGTTCGCGTGGGGGTATCTGGGGGGCGGCGCGCTGCTCGCGGTGAACCTCGCCATGGTCACGATGCCCGCGCGCTTCGGGTTCGCCGACGCGGGAGCGGCGACGCGCGCCTCGTTCGCGACCGTGGCGGTGTGGTGGGTGGTGTTCTCGCTGCCGCTGTTCCGGCGCGTGCCCGAACCCGCGCCGCCCGCTGGATCCGAGGGCGCACCGGCCTGGCGTCTCGGGGACACGCTCGCGCTGCTGCGTCGGCATCCCGACCTCGCCACCTTCCTGCTCGCGTTCTGGCTGTACTCCGACGGCATCGGCACCATCGTGCGCATGGCCACGCTCTACGGTGCCGAGGTCGGACTGGGGGATCGCGACCTGCTCGGCGCGTTGCTGCTCGTGCAGCTGCTCGGGGCCCCGGCCGCGCTGGTGTTCGGCCGACTGGCGGGCCCGCTCGGGGCACGCGGCGCGATTCTCGTGGGACTGGCGGGCTACGTGGTCATCGTGGGGTTCGCGTTCACCCTCCACCACGCATGGCAGTTCTGGGCGCTGGCCGCGATGGTCGCGCTCGTCCAGGGCGGCACGCAGGCGCTGTCGCGATCGCTGTTCGCCACGCTGGTGCCGGCCCCGCGCCGGGGCGAGTTGTTCGGGTTCTACTCGGTGAGCGAGAAGCTGGCCGGCATCGTGGGGCCGCTCGTGTTCGCGGTCGTGGCCCAACTCGCGCACGGCGGGCGCTGGGCCACGCTGGCGCTGCTGCCCATGTTCGTGGGCGGGGCGTGGTTGCTGCTGCGTGTGGACGTGGCGCGCGGTGCGGCGGCCGCGCGGGCGGCCGAGGGGAACACCTGAGGGCCGCCGTCATGCCCTCGCCAAATCCCCGCCCCGAGCGTTGCACCGACCGCCCGGACCGCTAGACTCACCCGGTCCCGCGCGCCCCACCCCACGGAGAGTCCCCGGTCCCATGCGCCTCCCCGCTCCGCTCCGCACCGTCCTGCTGCTGCTCGTCGCAGCCCTGCCGTTCGCGTCCGCCCCTTCCGCGCGTGCGGCCGAGCCCGACTACTCGGGCTACGAGGCCCTGCTGCGGCGCTACATCGTGCCGATCGGTGGCAAGGGCGCGCCCTACGACACGCGATTCGACTACGAGCAGCTCTACATCGACGAGGACGTCTGGCGGCTCAAGCGCTCGGCGCGGCTCGACAACGTGCTCTCGCAGTTGCTGGCGGTGGATCCCGCCACGATGACGCCGACGGAGCGCACGGCGTGGTCGCTCAACGCCTACAACCTCCTCGTCGTGCGGCACATGACGCTCAACCTGCTCGTGCCGAACCGCAAGTTCCTCCGCTACGACTCGCCGCACGAGGTGCGCACGCCCGAGGGCACGTTCTTCGCCTCGCCGGCCGCGGTGTTCGGCGGCGAGCGCTGGTCGCTCACGGGCTTCAAGTGGCGGTTCGTGTACGGCGACACCACCTGCTCGCCGCTCGCCGACGGTTTCATGCCGCGCGAGTCCGGCGGTGACCCGCGCGTCTCGCTGGCGCTCGTGCACGGCACGATCGGCACGGGCCCGCTGCTGCCGTGGGCGTACCGCGCCGACTCGCTCGAGGCGCAGCTCGACCGCGCCACGCGCCTCGCGTTGGCGCTTCCCACCCGCGTGCGACTCGATCCCAAATCGAACGTGCTGTGGGTGAGCAATCGGTTCTTCGACGACCGCGCCGACTTCGGTGGCCCCTCGCTGCCCGCGCTCATGCCGATGCTGCAGAAGCACGCCCCCTCCGCGGTGCGCCGCGCCATCACGCAGCGCAAGCTCACGCGTCCCGACCACTTCTTCGAGCCGAACCTGAAGCTCAACCAGTACGACCACCCCACGGGCTCAGCGCCCGGCGGCGTGAGGCCCGACACCACCGCGCGCCGCTGAGCGCGGGCGTGCTAGAGTCGCGGCTCGTCCACGGTGCGCGCGCCCCGCGCGTGCCGGGCCCCCGAACCCGCACACGGAGGTGCGCGGCGATGCGTCCCGACCCTCGATCCGGAGCCCCGCGCGCGTGAGCGCGACCGACCGCGACCTGCTCGTGCTCGGGGGTGGCGTCACGGGCTGCGGCGTGGCGCGACTGGCCGCCCGTGCGGGCTGGAGCGTCACGCTCACCGAGCGCGACGACCTCGGCACGGGTGCGAGCAGCGCGACCAGCCACATGCTGCACGGTGGGCTGCGCTACCTCGAGCACGGCCGGTTCTCGCTCGTGCGCGAGGCGCTGTCCGAGCGCATGGCGGTGTCGCGCATGGCACCCTCGGTGACGCGCCCGGTGCGCTTCCTCGTACCGCTGCATCGGGGCGATCGCGTGGGGCCGCTCCGCCTGCGCGCCGCGCTCGCGCTCTACGACCTGCTCGCGGGCCGCACGGCCCCCAGCCCGCACGTGATGGCGAACGCGCGTCAGGCGCTCGCGCTCGAGCCCGGTCTGGAGCCGCGGGGGCTGCGCGGGGCCGGTGCGTACACCGACGTGGTCATGGACGACGCGCGCATCACGGTGGCGGTGGCGCGCGATGCGGCCGCCCACGGCGCCGAACTGCGCACTCGCACCGAACTCGTCACCGCGCGCCCGGGCGGGCCCGAGGGCCGGCTCGAGGTGGAGATGCGCGACCGCGTCACCGGCGAGGTGTTCGCGCTCACGCCGCGCCTCATCGTCAACGCCACCGGGGCGTGGGCCGATCGCACGCGCGCCACCGTGCTCGGCCTGCTGCAGCCCGGCACGCCCGACCCGCCGCGCGTGCTGCGTCCCTCGCGCGGGACGCACCTCGTGTACCCCGCGCTCACCCAGGGACACGGGCTCGTCTCGATCGCGAGCGACGGTCGCGTGCTGTTCGTGGTGCCGTTCGCGGGCCGCTCGCTGGTGGGCACCACCGAGGTCGAGGTCGGCTCGCCGCCGAGCGAGAGCGAACGCCGCCCCACGCCCGACGAGATCCGCTACCTCGCGCGCGAGGTGAGCCGGTTGGTGCCGGCCGCCGCGCACACCCATCCCATCGCCGTGTTCGCGGGTGTGAGACCGCTCGCCGCGGCCGAGGAGGGCGTGGGCGAGGCGTCACGCGAGCACCGCATCGCCGACGACGGTGCGCTGCTCACGATCGTGGGGGGCAAGTACACGACGTTCCGCGTCATGGCGCGCGACGTGCTGGCCGTGGCGGCCGCGCGCCTTCGCCGCGAGGTGCCCGCCGACACCACCGAGGCCCTGCCCGCACCGCTCGCCGACGCCGCGAGCGACGAGGCGTTCGCCGAGCACGCCATCGCCCACGAGTGGGCGCGCTCGCTCGACGACCTGCTGCGCCGACGCGGTCCGCGTGGGCTGTCCGACGATCGCGGCCTCGCCGCCGCGCGCCGCATGGCGCCCGTGCTGGGGCGTGCGCTGGGTTGGGACGCCGCGCGCGAGCGCGAGGAGATCGACCGCTACGAGAACGCCGTGCGCGACGAGCTCATGCTGCTCGACCGCGCACTCGCCACCCGCTGACCCGCCGGGACGCCCCGGCCGACGGAGGTCCCATGCCGCAGCAGTCGCCGTTCGTGCTCGCGCTCGACCAGGGCACCACGGGTTCCACCGCGCTCGTGATGGATCACCGCGGTCGGGTCCGTGGTCGAGGCTACGCCGAGGTGCCGCAGCACTTCCCGCGCCCGGGTTGGGTGGAGCACGACCCGCTCGACCTGTGGACGAGCGTGCTCACCGCCACGCGTCACGCACTGGCCGCGGCCCGCGTGAAGCCCGCGGCCCTCGCCGCGATCGGCGTCACGAACCAGCGCGAGACGGTGGTGCTGTGGGACCGCGTCACGGGCGAGCCGCTCGGCCGTGCCATCGTGTGGCAGGACCGTCGCACGGCCGAGCGGTGCGACGAGCTGCGCCGCCGCGGGCGCGAGGCCGCGATCCGCCGGACCACGGGACTCGTGTGCGACCCGTACTTCTCGGCCACCAAGTTGGAGTGGTGGCTCGCGCACGACGCACGCGCTCGACGCCTCGCGGCACGCGGCCGACTCGCGTTCGGCACCGTGGACTCCTGGCTGGTGTGGAAGCTCACCGGCGGCGCGGTGCACGCGACCGATCCCACCAACGCCTCGCGCACGCTGCTCTACGGCCTGCACTCGCAGCGCTGGGAACCGTCGCTGCTCCGCACGTTCGGGGTGCCGCGTTCGGTGCTGCCCGAGGTGCGCCGTTCGGCGGGCGACTTCGGTCGCACGCGCGGGGTGCGCGGGCTGCCCGATGGCATCGCGGTGGCGGGCGTGGCCGGCGACCAGCAGGCGGCGCTGTTCGGCCAGGGCTGCGTGCGGCCCGGGCAGGGCAAGAACACCTACGGCACCGGGTGCTTCCTGCTGCAGCACACGGGATCGCGGCCGATCGCCTCGCGCGCCGGGTTGCTCACCACGCTCGCGTGCTCGGCCGACGGAGGTCCCGCCTACGCGCTCGAGGGCAGCGTGTTCGTGGGTGGTGCGGCCGTGCAGTGGCTGCGCGACGGGCTGGGGCTGGTCGGACGCGCCTCCGAGACCGAGGCGATCGCGCGCTCGGTGCCCGACAGCGGCGGTGTGGTGCTGGTGCCCGCGTTCGCGGGGCTCGGCGCCCCGCACTGGCGCGCCGACGTGCGCGGCGCGCTGCTCGGGCTCACACGCGGCACGACGCGCGCGCACGTGGTGCGCGCCACGCTGGAGTCGCTCGCGTTCCAGAGCGGCGACCTCGTGCACGCCATGGAGCACGACGCCGGACGGCGCGTGACCGCGCTGCAGGTGGACGGCGGTGCGGTCGCGAACGACTGGCTCATGCAGACGCAGGCCGACCTGCTCGGCGTGCCGGTGCACCGCCCGCGCGTGATCGAGACCACCGCGCTCGGGGCCGGGCTGCTCGCCGGACTGGGATCCGGCGTGTGGCGCACGCCACGCGAACTCGCGCCTGCGCGCGCCCTCGATCGCACGTTCCGTCCGCGACGCCCCGCGACCTGGCGCAAGGCCGAGTGGGCGCGCTGGCACGGCGCGCTCGCCACGCTGCTGGGCGGCGCGGCGCGTTAGTCCACGACGGGCAGCGTCGCCAGACGCTCGCGCCACTCGGCGGCGAGCGATTCGAGCGACGCGGCCGCGTCGCGTTCGGCGCGCAAACGAGGCGCCTCGTCGCGCAGGCGCAGCACACGCTCCACCGTCCAGCCCGGGTGCGGGCGCTCGGTGCATCGCACCGCATCGCCACGCGCCACCACGCCCTCGCGCAGCACGCGCAGGTACCACCCGGGCGCGCGCGCCGCCACCACCTCGCGCAGCAACCACTCGGTGTCCCAGCGGCGCGAGATGTCCATGCACGGACCGCGCGGGGACGACACCTGCACGACCACACCGCCCACCTCGAGCACGTCGCCCACGCACACGGTGCGCTCGTCGAGCCCCTCGGTGGTGAGGTTCTCGCCCAGCCCACCGGGCCCCATGCCCTCGAGTCCGGGACGCGTGCGCCAGTGCGCGTAGTGCTCGCCGGGATACATGAGCACGGCGCGCTCGGGTCCCCCGTGGTGGCGCGTGTCGGCCTGCTCGTCCCCCATGAGCCCCAGCGTGGTCACGGGCATCGGCCCCTCGGCCTCGTCCTTCCAGAACGCCGTGCGCCACGGCGAGCGCACCTCGTCCCAGCCGGGCCGATCGTGGCGCACGATGCGCCCGGTGCGCACCGAGATCACGCGACCGACGGGCAGGTTCGCCATGGCGTCAGGCCACCAGCACCACGTCGAGCCACGCCACGAGATCGCGGATCAACGTCTCGCGGCCGAGGTCGTTGAACGACTCGTGGCGGACCCCGCTCAAGGTCATGAGCCGCATCATGCCGTGCGGCGCGGCCCCCGAGGCGGCCAGCGACCCCTTGGGGTCCACCATGGTGTCGGCCATGCCCTGGATCGTGAGCGTGGGCACGCGCAGCCCGCGGAGTTCGCGCGAGCAGCGGCGCGCGGCCTCGAGGAACGCGAAGTACGTGCGCGGGGTGATGCGGTCGTGCACGAGCGGGTCCTCGCGATAGGCGCGCACCACCTCGGGGTCGCGCGACAATCCCTCGGGGTCGAGCCCGTTGGGGAACCCCGCGGTGGGCGCGACGCGTGCCGCGACGTGCGCGAGCGCGAGCTTCCACCACGGCGGCACCGGCGGATGCAGCGCGGGCGCCGACAGCACGAGTCCGTACAGCGAACGCGGGTGCGCGAGCGCGTGGTCGAGCGCGACGACACCGCCCATGCTGTGACCCATCAGGATGACCGGCAGTTCGGCGGGCTGCTCGTCGAGCCCGCGCGTCGCGGTGAACAGGGCGGGCACGATCGCGTCCCTCAACTGCTCCCACGACGGGATGTCGCCGCGCGGCCCTTCGCTGCGGCCGTGCCCCGGCAGGTCGAGCGCCACCACGGTGAAGCGCGCGCGCACGAGCTCGGAGGCCAGCGCGGCGTAGCGTCCACTGTGCTCACCGAGGCCGTGGACGATGGCGAACAGCGCCCGCGGGCGCTCGGCGCACCAGACGTGTCCCGGGAGGACGCGTCCCGGCGCGATGCGCACCTCGATCGCGATGGAGGGAACCGCGCCCGAGGCCGGGTTCATCGGCCCTTCGGCCCACCCGGACGACCATCCCGAGGCTCGTCGTCCTTGTCCTCGTCCGCGTCGTCGTCGTCCTCGTCGAGGTCGTCGTCCTCGTCCTCGTCGTCGTCCTCGTCCTCATCGCGATCGGCGATGGTGAACGACGGTTCGTCGTCGTCCTCGTCCTCGGCCGGCTCCAGCACGATGTCGTCGGGCAACGACTGCGGCTCCACGTCGTCGGTGGACGCGAACGTGCCGCCGGTGTTGCGCACCAGGTTCACGACCTGGTCGAACAGACTCGGCAGGTCGTCGGGCGCGAGGGTCGCGAGCGGGTGCACGACCACCGCCCAGATCTCCTTCCCGCGCATGGCGTACCGGGCGTCGAGCGCGGGGCCGAAGTTGGCCTGCAGCAGCACGTGGAACAGGTCGGCGTCGGGCTCGTCCACCACGCCGATGGGCGCCATGATGCGCATGCGGTCCCGCTTGTCGTCACTGAAGACGAACACGGGGACGTCGTTGCGCATGCCGCGCCAGAACCCCGGCTCGCCTTCGAGTCGGGTGAGGTACGCATCCACGATCCTGCCCATGGCTTGTGTGGTCATCGCGGGCGCATCTTGTCGCAAACCGTGCCGGATTGCACGCGGGCGGGCGCGTGCGAGCGAACCGCACTCGGTTTGAGCGACCCGCGGGCCGCCGCTATCCTCGCGCGGTCGCCGGCCCACCCGCCCCGCATCCGCGCCGCGGTGACCGGCTTGCCCTCGCAGGAGCCGCCGTGCCCGACTTCCAGGACCCCACGCCCCCGCCGTCGCGCATCATCCTGCCCGGCGGTGCCCCCGAGCCCACCGGCGAGCGTCCGCGCATCATCCTGCCGCCCGGCGCCAGCGTGGAGACCCGCGAGGACCTGCCCGAGTACCCGCGCCTGCGCGCGGTGCAGATCCAGGTCGTGCGCGATCCGCAGGACCCGCAGCGCGAACTCCTGCTCGTCATGGACCCGCTCGGCGTCTGTCGGCAGCAGATGGTGCTGGGGCTCGAGACGATCGCGCTGCTCGAGATGCTCGACGGCACCACGTCGCTCACCGACCTGCAGGCGCTCGTCATGCGCGAGTCCAAGGACCTGCGCCTCGGCAACATCGTGCGCGAGTTCGTGGGCAAGCTCGACGACCAGTTCCTGCTCGAGGGCCCGCGTTTCGAGGCGGAGTACGACCGTCTGCAGGCCGAGTGGCACCCGCTCGAGGTGCGCCCCGCCGCACTCGACGGTGTGTGCTACCCCAACGAGCACGAGCCGCTCGAGGGTTTCCTCGACGAGCAGTTCACGCACGCGCGCACCGGTATGACCGAGCGCGGCGAGACCGAGGCGCAGGGCGAGACGCTGCCGCGCGCGCTGCTCATCCCCCACCTCGACCCGCGCCGGCGCGGCCACGTGCAGGCGCGGGCGGCGCTCGAGGTCGGCCCCGACGTCCCGCTGCCGTTGCGCGTCGTCGTGTTCGGCACCGGGCACCAACTGCACCGCCACCGGGTCGCGCTCACGCGCAAGCGGTTCGAGACCCCGTTCGGACAGGTGCCGTGCGACACCGAGTTCGTGGACCGCGTCGCGGCGCGCGTGGGTCCGACCGCGTACCGCGAGGAACTGGTGCACCGCGACGAGCACTCGATCGAGTTCGTGCTGCTGTACCTGCAGCGCCGTCTGCGCTACCGCCGCTTCACGCTGGTGCCCATCCTGTGCGGCGGGTTCGAGACGTTCTACGACGAGTCGCGCGACCCGCGCGGCGACGAGACGCTCGAGGCGCTGGTCGCGGGCGTGCGCGAGGCCGAGGCCGAACTGGGCGGCCCCACGCTGTACGTGGCGAGCGTGGACTTCTCCCACGTCGGACCGCGCTTCGGCGACCCGGCACTCGACGAGGAGGGCGCGCGCGCCATCCAGCAGGTGGATGAGACGGCGCTCAACGCGGCCTCCAGCGGCGACGCCGATCGCTGGTGGGCGTCGCTCGCCACCGACGAGAACGCGACCCGCATCTGCGGGCTCGGACCGACGTGGTGCATGCTGCGTTGCGCCGAACCCGGCGAGGGCCGGCCGCTGCTCTACGACCAGAGCCCCGAGCCCGGCGGGCTCGTCTCGGTGGCCGCCATGGTGTGGCCGGGCCGAGCGAGCGCTTGAACGATGGCGCCCGCGCCTAACCGCGCGGGCGCCACCCCGGCACCAGTCGCGGCACCCGACGAGCGTACTCGCGCCACGCGTCCCCGAACGCGGGCGCGAACATCTGCTCCTCGATCGCGGTGTGCATCCAGAACGGCACCAGCAGCAGCAGGGCGAAGCCCAGCGTGACCGCGCTGTCGTGCGCGATCGCGATGCCCGCCCCCAGCGCGACGAGCCCGGTGTACATGGGATGGCGCACGACGGCGTAGGGCCCGTGCGTGACGAGCACGTGGTCCGGGCGCAGCGCGAACGTGCCCGAGAACCCGCGACCGAGCGCGAAGCGCGCCCACACCGTGAAAGCGGCCGCGACCCACGCCAGCGCCACGCCGACCCACGCGAGGACCGGGGCGACGGCGGCGGGTGCGAGCGGGGCGTCGCGCTCGAGCAGCAGCTTGGTGAGCGCCCACAGCAGCAGCAGGTTGAGCTCGATCGAGAACAGCACCAGGCGCTCGGCCGAGCGCTGGGTCTTGAACCGCTGCCCGAACGTGCGGAACGGGGTGTCGGCGTACACCAGCAGCACGGGCACGAGTGCCGCCAGGGCGGCCATGCGCAGCGTCTCGAGTGGCACTTCGGGCTCCTTGTGGGGGACCGGGAACGGGGCTAATTTCGCGGGCCCATGGCCCACTGGATCCTCAAGACCGAACCGTCGGAATACTCCTACGCCGATCTCGTCCGCGACAAGCGGACGGTCTGGTCGGGCGTGAGCAACGCGCTCGCCCTGAAGCACCTGCGCACCTTCGCGGCGGGCGACCACGTGCTCGTGTACCACACCGGCGGCGAGAAGGCGGTGGTCGGCGTGGCGCGCGTGAAGCGCGGCCCCTACCCCGACCCGAAGGCCGACGACGAGCGCCTCGTGGTGGTGGACGTGGAGCCCGTGCGCGCGCTGCCCCAGCCGGTGACGCTCGCGGACTTCAAGGCCGATGCGAAGCTCTCGGGCACCGAGCTGGTGCGCCTGCCGCGCCTGTCGGTGATCCCGCTCACCGCGTCGCAGTACGCGCGCGTGCTCGAGCGCGGCGGGTCGCGCGCATGACCTCGCGCGCCGACGCCGCCCGCCGCATCGCGGCGCTCGCCGCGGAGATCCGCGAGCACGACCACCGCTACTACGTCCTCGACGCCCCCACGATCTCCGACGCGGCCTACGACAAGCTGCTGCGCGAACTCGTGGAACTGGAGACCGCGCACCCCGAACTGCGCGCGAGCGACTCCCCCACGCAGCGCGTGGGCGGCGGACTGCGCGAGGGCTTCAAGAAGGTGAAGCACGTACGGCCCATGCTGTCGCTCGACTCGCTCATGGCCGAGGACGAGGTGCGCGAGTTCGACGAGCGCGTGCGCAAGGGACTGGGGCTGGCCGAGGGACTGTTCGCCGAGGACGTCGTGTACGTGGCGGAGCCGAAGTTCGACGGCCTGTCCATCGAGCTCGTGTACGAGGACGGCGTCTTCGTGCGCGGCTCCACGCGCGGCGACGGCGAGACCGGTGAGGACGTGACCGAGAACCTGCGCACCATCCGCGCCGTGCCGCTGCGGCTGCGCGAGGAGGGCCCGCCCTCGAAGGGGACGATCGCCATCCGTGGCGAGGTGCTCATCCCGCTGCCCGCGTTCGAGGCGTTGAACAAGCGCCTGATCGAGGCCGGCGAGGAGCCGTTCGCCAACGCGCGCAACGCCGCTGCGGGCACCGTGCGGCAACTCGACGTCTCCGTCACCGCGAGCCGACGTCTCGACTTCTTCGCCTACGACGTCATGGCGCAGGAGCCCGCCCCGCGCGGCAAGGCGGCGTTCGCGAGCCAGCACGCCATCCTCGAGGGGCTCACCGCGTGGGGTTTCCACGTGGAGTCCGGGGTGCGCCGGTGCCACGGCCTCGCCGAGGCGCTCGCGTTCCACACCGACCTGCGCGAGCGGCGCGATGCGCTGCCCTACGAGATCGACGGGGTCGTGCTCAAGGTGGACGACCGCGCCGCGCAGACGCGCCTCGGCATGCGTTCGAGGTCGCCGCGCTGGGCGGTGGCGTTCAAGTTCCCGCCGCGCGAGGAGATCACGCAGGTCCTCGACATCGTCGTGCAGGTGGGTCGCACCGGGAAGCTCACGCCGGTCGCGCAGTTGCGTCCGGTGGACGTCTCGGGTGTCACCGTGAGCCGCGCCACGCTGCACAACCAGGACGAACTCGACCGCAAGGACGTGCGCATCGGCGACACCGTGCGCGTGCGACGGGCGGGCGACGTCATCCCCGAGGTCGTGGAGGTGCTCCCCGAGCATCGTCCGCAGGGCGCGAAGCGCTTCGAGCTGCCGTCGAAGTGCCCGGTGTGCGGCGCCGAGGTCGAGCGCACCGGTGCGGCGCACCGCTGCACGAACGGGCTCGCCTGCCCGGCGCAGCTCGAGCGCCACCTCGTGCACTTCACGCAGCGCGGGGCCATGGACATCGCGGGGCTGGGCGAGAAGACGGTGAAGCAACTGCTCGACAAGCGACTCGTGGCCGACCTGGCCGACCTCTACCAGCTCACGCCCATCCATCTCGTGGAGCTGGAGGGTTTCGCCGAACGCAGCATCGAGAACCTGCTCGGCGCGCTCGAGGCCAGCAAGAAGCCGCGACTCGACCGCTTCCTGTTCGCGCTCGGGATCGAGCACGTGGGCGAGACCGTGGCGCGCACGCTCGCCGACCACTTCGGCTCGCTCGCCGCACTGCGGGAGGCCTCGGTCGAGGACCTCATGCACATCCACGGCATCGGCGACGAGGTCGCCGAGAGCGTGCACGCGTTCTTCGACAACCGCCGCAACGCCAAGGTGCTCGACCGCCTCATCAAGGCGGGCGTGAAGCCCACGGCCGAGGAGCGCCCCAGCGGCCCGCGCGTACTCGACGGCGTCACGGTCGTGTTCACGGGCGGGCTCGAGACCATGCCGCGCCCCGACGCGCAGCGACTCGCGGAACGCCACGGCGCCCGCGTGGCCGGCAGCGTGTCCAAGAAGGTCACGCTCGTCGTCGCCGGCCCGGGCGCGGGCTCCAAGCTGGACGACGCCCGCCGACTCGGCATCGAGGTGATCGACGAGGCGACGTTCCTCGAGCGGTGAGCCGTCCCGACAACGCCACGCTGGCCGCCGCGCTCGCGCGGCTCGGCGTCATGCTGGAACTCGACGACGCCAACCCGTTCCGCGTGCGTGCGCTGCGCGAGGGTGCGCGCGTCGTCGAACAGTGCGAGACCCGCATCGCCGACCTCGCCGACACGCCGGGCGCGCTCGAGGAGCTGCCCGGGATCGGCAAGGGCATCGCGCAGCACCTGCGCGACCTCGTCGCGACGGGGACCACCCCCCTGCTCGACGAACTCGCCGTCCGTTGGCCGGGCGAGGTGGTGGGGTTCACCGACCTGCAGGGGCTGGGGCCCAAGCGCGTGCGCACGCTGTGGACGCAGCTGCACATCGGCACGCGCGAGGCGCTGGAGAAGGCCGCGCGCGAGGGGCGACTGCGCGACCTGCCGGGCTTCGGCGAGAAGGTCGAGCACGGCATCCTCAAGTCGCTCGCGACCGCGGCGCAGTTCTCGGGCCGCATGCTGCTGGCCGAGGCGTGGCCGCTGGCGCACGCCCTCGCCGAACGCGTGCGGGCCGTGCGCGGCGTGACCCAGGTGGAACTGGCCGGGTCGTTCCGCCGCCGACGCGACACCGTGGGCGACCTCGACGTGCTGGTGTGCGCGCACGACGCCGACGCGGTCATGGACGCGTTCACCCGGCACGCCGATGTGGCCGACGTGCTGGGACGGGGCGACACCAAGTCGAGCGTGCGGTTGCAGCGCGGGCTGCAGGTGGACCTGCGCGTGGTGCCCGAGGACGGCTTCGGGGCCGCGCTGCTCTACTTCACGGGCTCCAAGGAGCACAACATCGAGCTGCGCCGCATCGCGATCGAGCGCGGCATGAGCCTGAACGAGTACGGACTCACGCGTGGTGACCGCACGGTGGCCTCGCGCACCGAGGCCGACGTGTACCGCGCACTCGGGCTCGACTGGATCCCGCCCGAGTTGCGCGAGGCGCACGGCGAGATCGCGGCCGCCGCCGAGGGTCGCCTGCCCGTGCTCGTCGAACTCGACGACCTGCGCGGCGACCTGCACATGCACACGACGCGCAGCGACGGTCGCGACACGCTCGACGACATGCTCGCCGCCGCCGAGGCGCGCGGGCTCGAGTACGTGGCGATCACCGAGCACAGCAAGGCACTCGCGATGGCGAACGGCTTCGACGCCGCGCGCGTGCGACGCTCGGCCCAGGAGATCGCGGGGGCCCGCGAGCGCCATCCCGGCATCCGCGTGCTGCACGGGCTCGAGGTGGACATCCTGGGCGACGGGGAGCTCGACCTCGACGACGAGACGCTCGCGCTGCTCGACTGGGTGGTGGTGAGCCTGCACTCGCGCTTCGACATGGAGCCCGAGGCGGCCACCGAGCGCGTGCTGCGCGCGCTCGCCAACCCGTGGGTGCATGCGTTCGGCCATCCCACCGGACGGCTCATCGGCTCGCGCGCACCGGTGCCGTTCGACGTCGAACGCGTGTGCGCGGCGGCCGCTGCGCGAGGCGTGGCCATGGAGATCAACGCCGCTCCCGACCGTCTCGACCTCACCGATACGCACGCCCGCATCGCGCGCGCGCAGGGCTGCTCGTTCGTGATCGACACCGATGCGCACTCGGTGGGCCAGCTCGACAATCTGCGCTGGGGCGTGTTCCAGGCGCGCCGCGCCGGACTCACGCGCGCCGACGTGCTCAACGCCCGGCCGTGGTCCCGGCTCGAACCCGCGCTGGTCCGGCCGCGCAAGGAGGCGTCACGCGCCGAGGAGACCACTCCCGCGAAGACCGCGCCGCGCACGACGAAGCCGCGCGCGAAGGCCGCACCGCGCGATGCGAAGCCCGCGGCGGAGGGCGAGCCGCGCGCGACGAGGTCCCGCGCGAAGGCCGCACCGCGAGCCGCAGGGTCCGCCGCGAGGACCTCGGGCGCGACTCGCAGGACGAGCGGCACCGCATCGCGCAAGAAGCGCTGATCCCCGCGCCGACCGCGTGCGCGAGGGGACGCGCGACACGCACAACGGAGCGATCGGCTCCCACGACGAGGCCCCGGGGACCGCGAGGTCCCCGGGGCCGATCGTCGCCCGCGAACGGGCGTCAGAGCTTCTCGGCGATGCTCTTGGCCTGCAGGAACAGCAGCAGGTAGTCGCGCCCCCCCGCCTTGCTGTCGGTGCCGCTCATGTTGAAGCCGCCGAACGGATGGCAGCCCACCATGGCGCCGGTGCACTTGCGGTTGAGGTACAGGTTGCCGACGAAGAACTCCTCGCGCGCACGCTGGATCTTGGCCGCGTTGCGCGAGAACACCGCACCGGTGAGCCCGAACTCGGTGTCGTTCGCGATGCGCAGCGCGTCGTCGTAGTCGCGGGCACG
>JBEGJG010000025.1:0-15603 GCA_041184705.1 Candidatus Eiseniibacteriota bacterium | reverse complement strand
CCCGATGCGCGCCGCCCCGCGTGGCTCGACCGCAACGGGTTCGTGGCCCTGCCCGTGCGCGCGAACGAACCCGTGGCCCCGCCGCTGCCCACCGGGTTCCGGCACCACGACGCCGATACGCTGTGGCCGCCGCGCGTGGTCGCGATCGCGAACGGCGCGCTGCACGGACGCCGCATCGTGCTCGACCCCGAGGGTGGCGGTGACGATGCCGCGGGCATGGGCCCGGGCGGCTCGCGCGGCTCGGCCCTCAACCTCGAGACCGCGCGCGCACTCGCGGGCATGCTCTCGGGAGGGCTTCGGCGCGAGCCACTACCTGCGCATCGGGCACGCGAACGGCGGGGCGACCGCGGGCCACTACTTCTCGAGCGGCGCCGGCCGACGCTGGGGACAGCGCCTCGCTGCGGTGCACGACTCGCTCGGATTGCCGCCGCTGCGCGTGGTCGAGTCGGCGCAGTACACGATCGCGCAGGTGAGCGCGGTCGGCCTTCACGCCGTGCCCGCGCGCGTGGACAGCAGCGAGCAGGCGCTGCTCGCCCCCGGTCGCCTGCGCGCTCAGGCGTACGCCATGTTCCTCGCCCTGGCCCTCGAACTCGCGCCCGCGGGCACGACGTGGCCGCTCGATTCGCTGGCCGTGCGCGACGCGGACGATCGCCCGCTGGCGGGTGTACCCGTGCGTCTGGGCGGTGGGCTCGTGCTCTCGACCGGAGCCGACGGCTGGGTGCGGTTCGCACGCAGCGAACCCGGACCGCTCGAGATCGTGGTGCAGGATGCGCGCGCGCCGCTGCGCGCCGTGCTGCGCGAGGACGAGCGCGGCCGCGTGCTGCGCGCCTCGCGCTGACGCCCAGCGGGGCGCGAACCGTCTGCTAGACTCGCGACGCCGAATCCCCCGCCCCTCGCCCCATGGCCGCGCCCGGCGCCCCGGGCTTCCCATCGTGGACCATCCGCTCCGGCACGGCATCGTCGACTGGCTGGTGGAGACGGCGGCCCACCGCCGCCGCCTCGCCCTGTGCCTGCTCGTCGTGTCGGTGGCGTTCGCCGGCGTGTTCGCGCTCACCGCGCGCCGTGCGGCCCGCACCGCCGAGGAGGATCCGCGCCGGTTCGGGTTCGAGGGGCCGCGTCAGTGGGTCGAGCGCATCCGACTCGAGGACCGCGCCCGACAGGCCACCCCGGGCGAGTTCACGATCACCTACCTGACCGCCGAGGCGCGCAAGGGCGGCGAACGCCCCCGTGAGCGTTCGTCCCATCCGAACGCCGCGCCGCGTCAGGTTCGCGAGATCGGCGAAGGCGATGCCGAGCGCGACCTGCTCGCCCGTGCGCGCATGCTGGCGCTCGAGAACCCCGTGGTGCGGTCGCAGGAACTCGTGATCGACCGGCTCGTGCGGCCCGAGTACCCCGACGCTCGTGCGGCCCGAGTACCCCGACGAGGCGCGCGACCGCGGCATCGAGGGCGTGGTCGAACTGCTCGCGCTCGTGGACACCACCGGGGCGGTGCGCCAGGTCCAGATCGTCGGCGGCACGCGCGAGCCCTTGCTCGAGGCCGCCGCGGCGCGCGCGGCGCTGGCGTGTCGCTATCGCCCCTATCGCGTGGACGAGCGCGCGACCACGGTGTGGGCGGCGTTCCGCATCGCGTTCACGCTCTACTGAAACGCACCGCCCCCGGGACCCGAAGGGTGCCGGGGGCGGGCTCGTCAGTGGCTGAACTTGCCGAAGTCCTCGGGGTCGAGGTTCTCGAGGAAGCGCCGCAACTGCTCGGCGTCCTTCGCCTCGCCTCCCGGGGGTGCGGCCCCCGAGGGTCCCGCCGAGGGCGGCGGCCCCTCGGTCTCGGCGCCCTGCTCGGGCGGCGACTGCAGCAGGTCCTCGTTCACGAAGAACGGCGCCTGCGTTCGCAACGCCACCGCGATGGAGTCGCTCGGACGCGCATCGATCGAGACCACGTCGGAGCCTCGCTCGAGCACGAGCGAGGCGTAGTAGGTGCCCTCGCGCAGTTCGGCGATCACGACACGCGTGACGCGCGCCTTCAGGCCCTCGACGATGAGTGCGAGCAGATCGTGCGTGAGCGGCCGCGGGAACGCCTCGTGCTTCAGCATGCGCGCGATGGCCTGCGCCTCGAACGGCCCCACGAAGATGGGCAGCACGCGGGTCCCGTCCACCTCGCGCAGGACCACGACGTGCTGCTGCGTCTTCGGTTCGGTGCCCAGTCCGTGGATACGGACCTCGACGACCTTCACGGCTGGTGGCCGCCTTCGGGGGCGGGCGTGACGGAGCCCTCGTTCCGGATCGAGTCCGGCACCGCATCGGTGCGCATGTGCTCGATCATCCACTGCGCCGAGGTCGCCAACTCCGACTTGGGGTAGCGCTGGAGCAGTTCGCGGAAGACGCGCTCCGCGGTGTCGTAGTCACGCAGCTCCTCGGAGTGGATGAAGCCCACCATGAAGAGCGCCTGCGGCGTGACCTCGGCATCGGGGTACTCGTCCACGATGCGGCGGTACATCTCGATGCGCTCGAGCGGCGCGATGATCCCCTGCGCCTCCTGGAACAACTCGCGCGCGCTCTTGCGCGCCGAGAGCCAGCGCTCGACCGCCGCGGAGTCCGGCACGACGCGGGCCGCGGCCTTGATGCGCGTCAGCTGGTCCTGGTAGAAGCGCTGCGTGCGCTCCTGCTGGAGCTGGCGCACGATGAAGCTACGCACCTGCTCGAGGTCGCGGACCGACTCCTCGCGCACGTTCTCGACCTTGATCACGTGCCAGCCGCGGTCGGTGCGGTACGGCCCCCCGATCGCCCCCGTGCCGAGCGCCATCGCGGACTCGGCGAGCGCCGGCTGCGCCCCGATGCTGGCGAAACCACCCTCGCGGGTGGCTGTGCCGAGCGCACCACCGACGTTGCGCGTGAGCGTGTCGGTGGACCAGGTGCGGGCGAGCTTGTCCCAGTCCTGCCCCTTGGCGCGCGCGAAGCCCAGCACGCGACGGGCGTCCGCCTCGGTCTTGAGCTGGATGTGCCGCAGGGTGACGTTGGCGGGCGTCTTCCACTCGTCGAGGTGCGACTCGTAGTAGGCGACCGTCTCGGAGTCGGAGGGTGCGGGGTTCGACTGCATGACCTCGTTCACCCAGGTGCGGATGATGAGGTCGCGGCGCTGGGCCTCGATCTGACGGATGAGGTCCGGGCGCTTCGTGACGCCGTTGGCCTCGGCGTCCCGCACCCAGACCCGCTCCTCGATCATGCGATCGAGCAGCTGCTGTCGGCCCTCGGGCGTCGAGTACTGCGCACGGTACTGCTCGGGTAGCTCGAGGAGTCGCGCCGCCAGCATGCGCGGCGTGATCGTCTCGGAGCCGATGCGCACGAGCACGCGGTCGGAATCGTTGACCGGTGCGACGGGCGCGGGTTTACGGGTCGCGGCCGGCTTCTTCGCCGGGGCCGCGACCACGCCGGCCGCCAGCGCGGCCGTGAGCACGATCGCGAGGAGGCCGGCCCGCATCATGCGCGCACCACCCAGACCTTCACGGTGGCCGTGACGCCGCCGTAGAAGCGCACCGCGACGTCGTAGTTGCCGAGCTGCTTGATGTGCTCGGGCACCTCGATGCGACGACGCTCCACCTCGTGCCCGGCGGCCTTGAGCGCGTCGGCCACGTCGGCGTTGGTGATCGAGCCGAAGAGGGTGTCCTCCTCGTTCGCCTGCACCGCGATGTTCACCTGCAGACCGTCGATGCGCGCGGCCTCGACCTTGGCGGCGGCCACGAGCTTCTCGGACTGCGCGGCCTTCTGGCGGGCGAGCTCCTGGTAGAGGTTCGCGGCCTTCGTGCCGGTCGGGATGGCGAGACGGCGGGGCAGCAGGAAGTTGCGCGCGAAGCCGGGCTTCACGTTGACCGTGGCGCCCTTCTGGCCCACGCCCTTCAGATCGTCGAGCAGGATGACTTCCATGGGACTCCTCCTAGGCCTCCCCGTTCGGGGACGGCTCGAGTCGCCGGTGATCCCACCACACGTCGGACAGCCCGATGAGGGCCAGCGACACGAGCAGGACCGGCAGGGTGAAGACGAACAGGAACAGTGAGACGAGCACGAGGACCAGAGGTGGCACGCGCGAGCCGATCACCGACCACACGACCGCGACCCCCTGGACGCCGTACCCGAGTACGGACTGGACGAGCAGGACCACGCCGACCGGCCACCACGACGAGGGGGCGAGCAGGAGCACGGCGAGTCCGACGATCAACGGCACGAGCGCAGCGTCCGGCAGGCGCCACCCCATGAACGGGGCCCGCGACAGGGCCGGCCACCGGCGACGCGCGGCGATGCGCGCCGCGAGTGCGCGGCCCGCGGCGATGAGCAGCACCAGTCCCGAGAACGCGAGGTTCGGCAGGGAGTAGGTGATCATGCGCACGCGGTCCTCGGCCGGGAGCTTGGTGTGCTCCTCGAGCAGGTACCCGAACGAACCCGGCGCGGCCGGGGTCTTCTGGGCGGCGAGCAGCTGGCGCTCCTGCTCGCGGGCGCGCGCATCGGCACGCACGAGCGAGTCATGGAACCCCGGCAGCAGCGGGAGCAGGCACGCCCCCGCGAGCAACGGCACGTGCATCCACGCGCGTTCCCCGATCGTGGGACCGCCCCCCTCCTCGCGCAGCCCCATCCACGTGCCGACCGCCGCGACGAGCGGCAGCCACATCACGTGCCAGGGTGCGAGCCCGCCCACGGGCCACACGACCACCGCCCCCGCACCGAGTGCGAGTGCGACCGTGAGGGCCCAGGCCGCGGGGCCGTAACGCCACGCGAGCAGCAGGCCGGAGGCCGTCAGCACGGGCACCACCAACCACGCGGCCGCCCAAGGCCACGGGGTGATGAGCGCTCCGAGCGACAGCCCGAGCAGGAGCAACGCACCACGGATGGCCTCGACGGCCGATCCGTGCCGCGGCGTCTCCATGAAGGTGGACTTAGCGGTAGAGGTCACTGGTGAACGGGACCAGCGCCAGCACGCGCGCACGCTTGATCGCGGTGGTGAGCTGCTTCTGGTGCATCGCGCACGAACCCGAGACGCGACGCGGCACGATCTTGCCGCGGTCGGTCACGAACCGGCCGAGACGCTTCTCGTCCTTGTAGTCCACGAACGCGACCTTCTCGAGGCACAGCTTGCAGTACTTCTTCTTGACGCCCTTGCTCTCACGGTCCTTCGCCATCGCGAACGACTCCTTCTAGGAGGTTGGATCCTCGGTGGACGCGGAACCGCCGGAAGCCCCGGCATCCGCGGCCTTCTCGAGGAAGTGGACCGACTCGGCACGGACCTCGAGCGCCTGGCGCTTCTCGCCCCGTGTCGTCGTCCACTCCCGCATCTGCAATCGACCTTCGACCACCACCGGACTGCCGAGTCTGAGGTATTGCGCGCAGACCTCGGCCAACCGCTGGTAGCACATCACCGTCACGTACCCCGTGTGCTCCGCCATCGCCCCCTCGCGGGTGCGATACCGCCGGTTGAACGCGAGGGGCATGGACGTCACCGCCGTGCCATCCGCCGCGTACCGCCGGTCCGGGTCCCGGGTGAGCCGTCCCGACAGGACGACCCGGTTGATCTCCGGAAGCCTGAAGCTGGTCATGGGAGGACCTCCCGGGGACTCAAGCCACCACGTCAGTCGCGGTCGGAATCCTCACCCGCCGCGGCCTCGGCCTCGGGCACGCCCTGCCACAGCTCCGGCGGAACGTGGAGCGTGGTGAGGGTGCGCATGACGTCCTCCTCGAGCGACAGACGACGCTCGACGTCCTTCACCATGGCACCACCGCCGTTCCACACGATCATCGTGTAGACGCCATCGCGGCGCTTGCGCACCTCGTAGGCGAGGCGACGCTTGCCCCACTTCTGGACCTCGACCACCTCGGCGCCCTGGTCCTTGAGCCAACCGGACACCTTGTCCGCGAACTCCTGGGCCTTCACCTCGTCGTAGTTCGGCTCGAGGATGTAGACCGTCTCGTACTTGGTCACGTCTCCGTCTCCTTCTGGCGCACCCTGCGATTGAAGCGGTTCATGGCGCCGAGTGCGCCCTCGGCCACCCACACTTCGGTGCAGTCCGCCGACCGGCGGACCACGTCCTCGAGCGCCGGCATCTCCTCCGGCGCGAACTCCTCCAGCACGTGCTGCTTGAGCGCGGCCGCACTCTCCGCCGCGCCGACGCCGATCCGGAGTCGCGCGTACTCACGCCCCCCGAACGCCGTCTCGATGCTCTCGAGTCCCCGGTGCCCGCCGCTCGACCCCTCGGTCCGCAGGCGCATCGCGCCCAGCGGCAGGTAGACGTCGTCCGACAGCACCAGCAACCCGTCCTCCATGCCCTGCCGTGCTCGCCACGCGGCCAGCGCCTCCCCGCTCCGGTTCATGAACGTGAGCGGTTGCAGCAGCGCCAGCTCGTGACCCGCGATGCGGCAGTGCCGCACGCGGTAGGTCGGGTCCGAGGGGCCTTCCGTGGCGGCATGCCTCTCCGCCAGTGCGTCGAGCACCCACCACGCGACGTTGTGTCGCGTGCGCGTGTAGCGCTCGCCCGGATTGCCCAGTCCCACGACCAGATGCACGACCGGTTACTTCTTCTTCGCGTCCTTCGACTCGCCGCCCTCGGCGTCCTTCTTGCCCTTCTGACCCACGACCTCGGGCTCGGCGGCACCGTCGGCGGCCTTCGGGGCCTCCTCGGCGGCCGGCGCCACGACGGCCGCGACGGTGACGTCCTCGTCGGTGACGATCGTGAAGCCCTCGACCTTCAGGTCGCGCACGTGCAGGTTGTCACCGATGTTGAGCGCGGTGACGTCCACGTCGATGCGCGGCGGGATCGCGGTCGGGAGGCAACGCACCTCGAGCGCACGAACCAGGTGCTCGAGGATGCCGCCGCCGTCCTTCACGCCCAGCGGCGTGCCGACGAAGTGCACCGGGACCTCGACCTCGATCTGCTCGGTGAGCGAGATGTGCTGGAAGTCGAGGTGCATGATGCCGCGCGTGAGCGGGTCGTACTGCACGTCGCGGATGAGCGCCGTGTGGTCGGCCCCCGCCACGTTCAGGCTCACGATGGCGTTGCCGCCCTTGTGGCTGCGCAGCGCCGTCTCGAACTCGCGGCCGTCCACGGCGATCGCCATGGGCGTCGCGCCACGACCGTAGATGACACCCGGGATCTGGCCGGCGGCCCGCGCCTTGCGCGCCCCACCCTTGCCCAGATCCTCGCGGGCCGAACCCTTCAACTGGATGACTGCCATGACGACCTCCTGGTGACCTTGCGACCTGCGTGATGGAAGACGGCTCCCCGGGCGGCGCCACGCGGCGCGCCCGCGGGTGGATCAGACGAACAACGAACTGAGCGAACGCTCCTCGTGGATGCGCATCACGGCCTCACCGAGCAACCCCGCGACCGAGAGCTCGCGCACCTTGGGGTGCAGCGAACCCGGCTCGTGGTTGAGCGTGTCGGTGACCACGACCTCCTTGATGGGCGACTCCTCGATGCGCTCGAACGCCCCGGGGCAGAACACGCCGTGCGTGACACCGGCGTAGATGTCGCGCGCGCCACGGGCGCGGATGGCCGCCGCGGCCTGGCACAGCGTGCGCGCGGTGGTCACGACGTCGTCGAACATGACCGCGTTCTTACCCTCGACGTCGCCGATGATGTTCATGACCTCGACCGAGTCGGCCTTGGGACGACGCTTGTCCACGAGCGCGAGGTCGGCGTTGAGGCGCTTCGCGTACGCGCGCGCCATCTTGACGCTGCCGATGTCGGGGGCCACGACCACGAGGTTCGGCAGCTGCAGCTTGGCGAAGTGCTCGATGAGCACCGGGGCCGAGTACAGGTGGTCGAGCGGGATGTCGAAGAAGCCCTGGATCTGCGCGCTGTGCAGATCCATGGTGAGCGCGCGATCGGCGCCGGCCACGGTGATGAGGTTGGCCACCATCTTGGCGGTGATGGGCGCGCGCGGCTGGTCCTTGCGGTCCTGACGGGCGTAGCCGAAGTACGGCAGCACCGCGGTGACGCGCCGGGCCGACGCGCGCTTGGCGGCGTCGAGCATGACCAGCAGCTCCATGAGGTGGTCGGCCGGGGCGTTGGTGGACTGGATGATGAAGACGTCGCTGCCGCGGATGTTCTCGTTGAAACGGACCGAGACCTCACCGTCCTCGAAACGCGAGACGACGACGTCGCCCACGGGCACCTTGAGGCGCTCGCAGATGGCCTGCGTGAGACGCTGGCTGGCGTTTCCGGAGAAGATGCGACAGGGATCCAAGCCGACCTCCGAGAGGAAGAGCGGACGGGAAAAGGCCGGACCCGGGCGTCAGGAGGACGCCGGGAACGGTGCGACGCTATGAAGGAGCGGACCCGCGGGGGAGTCCGGCTCGACCGATGTCATGGGAAAAGCAGTCACCGGGAGCCGACTCCACCCGACCCCTGGGCCAAGGGTGGCTGGGGCGGGAGGATTCGAACCTCCGGATGCGGGAGCCAAAGTCCCGTGCCTTACCGCTTGGCCACGCCCCACCAACGAACGGGGATTCCGTCACGGACCGGCCACCGAGGGTGGACGGGGTGAAAGCTGCTGGCCCAGAGAACAGCTGAGAGGGAAATGCGGGCCGGAGGATAGCGGGCGGCGGAACGCCGCGTCAACCGCGGAGCGCGCGGCACAGGGGGGGCGACGGGCGGGGCCCCAGGGCGCGAGGCGAAGGATGTCGCAGCTCAGGCCGCCCTCCCCTGCACGAGGCAGTGAGTCCTCGTCCCGATCGTCCATACCCGACCGGGGAAACCCCGCGCGAGCCCTACGCTCGGCCCACCAGACCCCTCGCCGCACAAGCAAGGTCGTGCGGCGCATGAGGATACGGGCTCGACCGTGCGTCCTCGGCAACGATTCGGGCGGGTGCCCCGTCGTCCGGAGCACCCGCCCGAGTTCCCGACTCCCGCCGTCGTCCGTCCGGTCAGTAGGCGTGCTGCTCCTCGCCCCGGTGCACGCTCGGGTTGGCGAGTTCGCGCTCGTACTCCGCCATGACCTTGTCGGTGAGGTACTTGCGGGTCGCGTCGTTGATCGGGTGCGCGAGGTCCTGGTGCTGGCCGTCGGGACGCTTGCGGCTCGGCATCGCCACGAACAATCCGGTGTTGCCGCGGATGACCTTGAGCCCACGGATCACGAACGAGTCGTTGAGCGTGATGCTGACGAACGCCTTGAGCTTCTCGTCGTTGCGCAGCGAGACGCGAACCTCGGTGATCTCGACCATGCGATGCGCACCCCGGAGCCGTCCAGTGGAGATCGGTTGGCTCGTTCAGCGGCGCCCTCATGGCGCCGGGCTTCGTGGAGCATCGGCGTGCGGGTCTTCACGACGGACCCCCGCACCGCTGCGTTTCAGAGGAACCGCAGACCCCGCCCCACCGAACGCACCTCGAAAAGAGGTTCGTTCCCGATGAAGCGAGCCACGATCCCGCGGACCGAGGCACCACGCGGAACGATCGCGAACACCGCGGAACCACTTCCGGTCAGATACGGATCCGGAAGGCCCGCCGCGCGCATGCGCGCACGCAATGATTCGAGATCGCGACGATGATGCCCGAGGAGTTGTTCGAACCGATTGCCGCGACGGACGAGCGACTCGGCAGAAGCGCGCGACCGTCCCACGGTACGCGCGAATCTGCGGTGCTCCTCCCATGGAGTCAAGCCGAATCTCTTCAAGTGGTGCCTTCGGAACGCATCCTTGGTCGAGACTCGCCATGCCGGCATCGCGACGATCGCACGGAACGAGGACGACAGCCTCATGCGCGTGAGCCGCTCGCCGCGTCCCTCACCGAGCGCCGTTCCCCCGAGAGAGGCGAACGGGACGTCGGAACCCAATCGCAATGACCATGCGAGGATACGCGCACGCGTGACGCGTCGAGAATGCAATCGCAGCACGGCCGCGAGCGCGGCGGCCGCATCGGCGCTGCCTCCTCCCATGCCCGCCTGCGCCGGGATGCGCTTCACCAGTGTGAATCGCGCCCCCCCCGGCAATCCCAATTCCTCATGCACGAGTCGCGCGGCGCGCAGCACCAGGTTGTCGGGGCCCGTGGGCACGACGTCGCGCCTCGCGGGGGATCGACGCCCGGGAATCGCCGCGTCCTCGTGTCGCACGCGCAGCGAGAACCCGCGCGTCGTGCGCTCGGCCACCAACGTGTCGGCGAGCGAGATGGACTGGAACACGGTGACGAGGTCGTGATAGCCGTCGGCGCGGCGCGGTCCCACCGCGAGCCCGAGGTTCAACTTGGCGCGCGCCTCGACCGTGACGCGCGCGGGGCGGCGGCTCACCGTGCGGCGTACAGGATCCAGACGGCGAGTGCGACGAACGCGAGCACCGCGTACTGGATCGGTCGGTCGGAGACGAGCACCTGCGACGGGTCCTCGGCGGTCTCCGAGACGCGCACGAGGTGCAGGTAACGGAACACCGCGTACGCCACGATCGGAACCGTCACGATGAGCGCCTCGCTGCCGAACTTGGCGACCGTCGCGGGCCAGATGGTGTAGAGCGCGTACGACATAAGCGTGCACGCCGCGGCCACCGTGAGCATGCGATCGAGCAACTCGGGCGTGTAGGCCGCGAGCACCGCGCGCTGCTGCGTGGCGGCCTCACCCGCGTTCGCCAGTTCGCGACGACGCTTGGAGACCGCGAGGAAGAGCGCGCCGAAGAACGTGCACACGAGCAGCCACGCCGAGAGCGGCGTGTCGGGCGCGATCGGCAGCAGCAACGCCACCCCCGCGACCGCACGCAACACGAAACCGGCCGCGATCACGAACACGTCGAGGATGACCTGATGCTTGAGCGCGTAACTGTAGGCGAGGTTGAGCACGAGATAGGCCACGAGCACCGCGGCGTAGGCCGCCCCGAGCCAGGCGGCCAGCGCACCGACCGCGACGAGCAGCACGGGCACCGCGCCCCACGCCAGCCCCACCGGCAGTCGGCCCGAGGCGAGCGGGCGATGGCGCTTGCGCGGATGCACGCGGTCGGCCGCGACGTCGCGCAGGTCGTTCACCAGGTACACGGTGCCGGCGAGCAGCGAGAAGCCGAGGAACCCGGCGGTCGCGCGCAGGAGCAGGTCGGGGTGACTCGCCTGCAGCGCGAACACCACGCCCGCGAACACGAGCAGGTTCTTGGTCCACTGCTTCGGGCGCAGCGCCTCGAGAAGCGCGAGGATCACGCTCGCCCCCGCTGCGAGGCCCGCTTGCCCGTCGCGCGGGTCTTGGGGCGCGCGGCGCGACGCGTGGGCTTGGGGCCCTTGCCGAGCACCGCGTCGGGGAACAGGGTGCGTTCCACGATGAGGCAGAAGGCGTGCCCCATCGCGATGTGCCCCTCCTGGATGTTCGGCGTGCTCTCGCTGGGCGTCACGAGCGCCACGTCGCACATGGCCGCGAACTCGGTGCCCTTCGCGCCCGTCATGCCGATCACGTTCATGCCGAGGCCCTGCGCGGTGCGAACCGCGCGGCGGATGCTCTCGGAGCGTCCACTCGTGGTGATCGCGACCAGCACGTCGCCGGGTTCGCCACAGCCCTCGAGCTGGCGCGAGAACACCTGATCGTAACCGTAGTCGTTGCCGATCGCGGTCACCGCCGACGAGTTCGCGGTGAGCGCGACCGCGGGCAGGCCGGGACGATCCACGAGGTAGCGACCCGAGAACTCGGCCGCGAGGTGCTGCGCGTCGGCCGCACTCCCGCCGTTGCCGCAGAAGTACACGGTGCCGCCCGATTCGAAGCACCCGATCAACAACTCCGCGGCTCCGGCGACCGCCGGCGCGTTGCGCTGGGCGAGCAGCGCGAGCGAACGGGCCGAATCGGCGAGCGCGGTGTGGGCCTGCGACTCGAGGGCGTCGTGTTCGCGACGGGGCTTGCGCGGGGGCATCGGGGATCCTCTTCCGGGTCCGGGGCTTCGGGGTGTCAGTCGCGAGCGCCGGTCGGCGTCGCGAGGTAGCGCGCCAGAGCGTCGCGCCAATCGGGCATGGGACGACCGAGCACGTGCTCGAGCGTCCCCAGGTGGAGCACCGACCACGACGGACGGCGCGCGGGGCGCGACAGCGTGGAGCTGGAGATGGCGGCGACCTCGACCTTCGCGCCCGCGAGTCGGCAGATCTCGACCGCGAACTCGTGCCACGTGCAGGCCCCCGAGTTGGTCGCGTGCAGCGTGCCGTAGGCGCCGCGCTCCATGATCGCGACGAGCGCGAGCGCGAGGTCGCCGGTCCACGTGGGTGCACCGTGCTGGTCGTCCACCACCGCGAGCGGGCCTCCGGCCAGCGCGCGATCGCGGATCGTGTCCACGAAGTTGCGTCCACCGCGGCCGTAGAGCCAAGCGGTGCGAACGATGGCGTGGCGCGGGTTCGTGGTGCGCACGCCCTCCTCGCCCGCCCACTTGCTGCGACCGTACACCGACAGCGGTCCCACCGCATCGTGCTCGCGACGCGGCGTGGGGTCGTTTCCGGGGAACACGTAGTCGGTCGAGACGTGCAGCACCGCGGCGCCCACGTCGTGCGCGGCCACGGCGGCGTTGCGCGCCCCCAGCCCGTTCACGAGGAACGCGCGCTCGACCTCGGTCTCGCAGCCGTCCACGTTGGTGTAGGCCGCGAGATGGCACACCCAGTCGGGCTTCGCCTTCGCGACCGCGGCGCGCACGGCGGCCGCATCGGTCACGTCGAGCGTGGCGCGGTCGAACGCGACCACCGCGTGCCCCGCCGCCTCGAGCGCCGGGACGACGGCCTGCGCGAGCATGCCGCCCGCGCCGGTGACCAGCACCCTCACGCCAGCTCCACCCGGCTCGAATCGCCCAGCATGAAGCGGTGCGCGCTCGGACGCGCATCGCTCGCGGTCACCACGACGTCGCGACCGATGAGACTCGACTCGATACGGCCGGGGATGCGCAGGAGCTGGCTGCGATCGAGCACGATGGAGTGCTCGACCTCGCACTGCTCGATGCGCACGCCGTCGGCGATCGCACTGAACGGCCCCACGTAAGCGTCCACGATGTGGGCTCCCGCTCCCAACACGAGCGGTCCGCGCAGGCGCGAGCGCTCCACGCGGGCACCGGGCGCGATGTGGACCGGGCCCTCGATGACGGTCGCGTCATCCACCTGACCCTCGATGCTCGTGACGAGGTCGGCGAGCACGATGCGGTTGGCCTCGAGCAGGTCCTCGACGCGGCCGGTGTCCTTCCACCAACCGTGGATGACGTGCGAACGCACGTTGCGGCCGGTCGTGATGAGGTACTGGATGGCGTCGGTGATCTCGAGCTCGCCGCGCGGCGAGGGCTTGATCGCACGCACCGCGTCGAAGATGGACTTGGTGAACAGGTACACACCGACCAGCGCGAGGTCGCTGCGCGGCTGCTTGGGCTTCTCCTCGAGTCGCACGATGCGCTCGCCGTCGAGCTCGGCCACGCCGAACTCCCACGGACGCGCGACCTTCGCGAGCAGGATCTGGGCCTCGGGCTTCTCGCGCTCGAACTCCTCGACGAACGGCACGATGCCGTCCTTGATGAGGTTGTCGCCCAGATACATGACGAACGAGTCGCCCGCCATGAAGTCCTCGGCGATCTTGACCGCGTGCGCCAGGCCGAGCGGAGCCTCCTGCTCGAGGTACGTCACGCGCAGTCCGAACTGCGAACCGTCCCCGACCGCGGCGCGGATCTCGGCCTGCGAGTTGACGAGCGTCGTGACCATCTCGCCGGTGCGATGGTCGGGCTGCAGCAGCTCTCGCGGGTCGCTCACGATGATGCCGACCTCGCGGATGCCCGCGGCCGCGATGGCCTCGAGCCCGTAGAACAGCACCGGCTTGTTGGCGACGGGCACGAGCTGCTTGGCCCGCGTGTGCGTGATGGGACGGAGCCGCGTGCCGCGGCCGCCCGCGAGGACGAGTGCCTTCAATGCTTGTTCCTCATGTGCCAGAGGAAACCGACGATGATGAACAGGCCCATGACGACCATGACGACCAGTTCACCGCTGCTCATGCCAACGCTTCCGTGAGACGCTTGCGAGCCAATTCGAGGGCGTCGTCGAGACGCGCGAGGTCGCGCCCGCCCGCCAGCGACAGGTGGGGCTTGCCGCCGCCCGAACCGCCCGTGACGGTGGCGACCGCACGCACGAGCTCATCGGCGCGCAGTCGCTTCTCGGCCACGAGATCGTCCGAGACGAACGCGAGGAACGACAGCTTGGCCTCGTTCACGATCGCGATCACGCCGGCCCCGCGACCGATCGCCCCGCGCAGGCGGTCGGCGGCGTCGCGGATGGCCGCGGTCTCGCTGGCGGTCTCGAGACTCGCCACGACCCAGCGACCGCCCGGCTGAACCGTGGCGGTGTTCACGAGGTCGAGCAGCTGGGCCTCGAGCCCCTTCTGCTCGGCCTGCGTGACCGCCTTGCGCAGCGCGGCGACCTCGTCCTTGAGCTTCATCACCGCGTCGATGGCGCGGTCCTGCGGGGCCTGCAGCACCTCGAGGATGTTGGCCAGCGTGCCGTGCGAATCGAGCAGCCACGTGCGCGCCTCGGGCCCGCACAGCGCCTCGAGTCGGCGCACACCGCTCGCCACCGCGCTCTCCTCGGTGATGACGAACAACCCGATGTCGCCGGTGCGCCGCACGTGCGTGCCGCCGCAGAGCTCGCGTGAGGGCGCGATGTCCGCTTCGGCCACGCCCTCCACGGTCACCATGCGCACGCGCTCACCGTACTTCTCGCCGAACAGCGCCATGGCCCCCAGCTCCTTGGCCTCGGCGATCGGCATCTCGCGCCAGCTCACGTCGCGATTGGCGAGCACCCAGTCGTTGACCCGCTGCTCGACGAGCGCGCGCTGCAGGGGCGACGGCGACTCGAAATGCGAGTAGTCGAAGCGCAGACGGTCGGGTGCGACGAGCGAGCCGGCCTGATGCACGTGATCGCCCAGCACGGTGCGCAGCGCCGCGTGGAGCAGGTGCGTGGCGGTGTGATGGCGCTCGGTGGCCAGGCGCTTCTCGCGGTCCACGGTGGCGGTGACGCCGCCCTTCGCTCCCGCGGCCACGAACGCGTCGGCCTCGCCCTTCCACATGCTCACGCGGTGCACGATGTGATCGGCCTCGCGGTACACGAGGAGCAGCGTGGCGTGCGCCTCGCCGACCACGAGAGAGCCCGCGTCGGCGATCTGGCCGCCCGATTCGGGGTAGCAGGGCGTGCGATCGAGCACGACCTCGAGGTCCTCGCCCACGGTGCGGCACAGTCGCACGACGAGTCCGCTCGCGCGGGTGGTGTCGTAGCCGAGGAACTCGGAGTGGGCGCCCTCGCTGACCTGCGTCCACGGGCGATGCTCGCCCCCGGCGTCGCGCTGGAACCGGCTCGCCGCGCGGGCGCGCTCGCGCTGCGCGGCCATGTGCTCGTCGAACGCCGCGCGGTCCACGGTGACGTCGCGCTGTGCGGCGATCTCCTCGGTGAGCTCGACCGGGAAACCGTAGGTGTCGTGGAGCGCGAACGCCTCGTGGCCCGGGATCTCGGTGAGTCCGGTCGCGAGCAGGCGCTCGAGTCGCTCCATGCCGGCCTCGTAGGTCTGGCCGAAGCTGGTCTCCTCCTGGTCGAGCAGGCGCAGGATGCGATCGCGGTGCTGCTCGAGCTCGGTGTAATGCCCGCCGAACCGCTCGATCGCACGCGCGGCGGC
>JBEGJG010000024.1:0-14404 GCA_041184705.1 Candidatus Eiseniibacteriota bacterium | reverse complement strand
CTCGTCCATGATCCAGCGCGCGGCGTCGAACGCCGCGACGCGATGCGCCGAGCTCACCACCACCGCCACGCTGGCCTCGGTCACCGGCACCACGCCGAGGCGGTGCACGACCACGCAGTGCGCGAGAGCGAACCGCTCGAGTGCCGTGCTCTCGAGCGCGCTCAACGCCTCCAGTGCCATGCGGTCGTAGGCCTCGTACTCCAGACGCGTCACGCGCCGACCGTCGTGGTGATCGCGCGTCGTGCCCAGGAACAGGTTGACCGCCCCGCACTCGGGTCGCGCCGCCGTCGCGAGCAGCGGGCCGACCTCGATCGGCGCATGCACCAGCTCAGCCACGGCGCACGCTCCCGCGACGGGTGACGCTCACGGTTCGAGCACGTCCGCGCAGGGCGCGGCGAAGGATGGGACGCACCGGTGACCTCCGCGCGATCTCGTGGAACCCGGCGTCGCGGAACACCGACTCGAACCCGCCGAACACGAACGCGGCGGGCTGACGTCGGCTCGAATCGGGGTGCGGGTAGCCCTCGAGTTGCGCCGCGCCCTGCGCGCGCGCCCACCGAGCGGCGGCCGCGAGCAGCGCGCGCGTCACCCCGCGGCCACGGTGCGCCGCGGCCACGAAGAAGCACGGGGCCGACCACACCCGATCCCCCTCGACGGGAGCCAGCACGCGCGAGTTCGCCAGCCGCACGTACTCCTCGCGCGGTGCGACCGCGATCCAACCCACGGGCTCGTCACCGGCGTACGCGAGCAGTCCCGGGGGACGACGCGCCACGAGTTCGCGCAACGCACGCCGGTTGCCCTCGCCCTGCCCGCGGCGGTACTCGGCCAGCGGTCGGCGCATCCACATGCACCAACAGCCCGCGCACGCCCCGCGCGCACCGAACAACCGCTCCAGGTCGGGCCAACGCGCCAGCGTGAGCGGCTCGATCCGCAACCGCGCGCGCGGCGGGGATGTCGCCGCGACCGTTCGCGTCGTGCGAGGGCGCTTCGCGCGAACCGTGGTGCGCGTCGTGGACTCACGGCGCGCCGCCGTCGCGGTGCGTACGGTCCCGCGCGACGAGGTGCGCGCAGGCGTGGACTTGCGCGTCGCCGTGCTCGTGGCGACACGCGCCGCACCCGTGCGACCCGTGGTCCGAGCCACCGCGCTCGAGGCCACGGCCTTCGGCCTCACGCGCATCGCACGGTGTCGCCTCGCGGCCACGTTCAGCCCCCGCTCACCGGCGGCAGCAACGCCAGCTCGCCGCCCTCGTGGAGCAGGTCGATCTCACGCACCATGCGACCGTCGAGTGCGAGCGCGAGGTGCGGGCGCAGCTCGGCCAGCCCGGGATGCGCGCGTTCGAGTGCGGCGAGCGCGTCCCCGACGCGGCTGCCCGCGGGCAGTTCGAGCCAGGCGCTGCCACTGCCCACGCGCTCACGCGCCTGGGCGAAGAGTCGGATGCCGATGCGGATGCTTGGAGTCGTCATGGCGGTCGCCTATGCTGCGCTCCTCATGGACACGAATCAAGACGGGACCCCGCCCCCGCTCCGCCTCGTCACCGCGACCTCACCCGCCGACGAGGCGTGGCTCGCCGAGTCCGAGGCCGCGACCGCCGAACGCCGCGCGGCCGCCGAAGCGGTCGGCGGTGCGATGCGCCGCGGGCTCGCGCGCTGGACGATCCTGCTCACGGCCGGCTCGCTCGTGACCCTGCTCATCGGTCACCTCGAGGGCTCCCTGCTCATGGCGGTCGCCGGGTTGTTCGCGCTCACCCAGTCGTGGGACGTGCGCGATCGCGCGCGCACCGGCGACCCCGACTCCGACCGCGCGCTCGCGCCCGGAACGGTGGGTCGTGTGCTGCGCTTCCTCGTCCCGCTCGTCGTCCCGTTCACGGGTGCACTCCTGTTCGCGGGCATCGCCGCCTATGGCCGCATGCTGGGCACCGCGGCGGGCACGGGCGCCACGCGCTGGTCGGTCTCGGCCGCGTGCGTGTGCCTGTTCGCGGCGCTCCCGCCGATCCAGCACCAGCTGGCGCTCGCGTTCACGCGCGGTCCGTGGCCCGGCCACACCGCGCGCCTCACCGCCACCACCGCGCTCGTGCTGCTGCTCCTGCCCGTGCCCGCGCAGCTGCTGCTGCCCGAACTCACCGCCATGATGCGCGCCTCGAGCGAACCGCTCGTGCAGGTCTCGGGCCTCGTGGGACAGCTCATCGGTCTGGTCGTGTTCGCGCTGGCCGCCGTCGGTCTGTGGGTGGGCCGGTCGTGGTCCGAGACGCTCGACCGTCTGGGACTCCACGCGCTCACGCCCCTGCACTCGCTCATCGCGCTGGTCGCGCTCGCGGCCGTGTTCGGGGTCAACGCCGGGCTCGAGTGGGTGGAGCGCACGCGCTTCGTGGAGCTGTGGCGACAGGATCAGGAGATGGTGCGCCTCATGGCCGGGCACCTCGGGCTCGCGGGCGCGATCGTGCTGGGCATCAGCGCGGGCGTGGGTGAGGAGGTGCTGGTGCGCGGCGCGCTGCAGCCGCGCGTCGGCATGGTGTGGGCCGCCCTGCTGTTCGCCGCCGGTCACATCCAGTACACGTGGTTCGGCATGCTCACGGTGTTCGGGCTCGGACTGGTGTTCGGGATCGTGCGCCGGGTCTCGAACACCACCGTGGCCGTGATCGTGCACGCGGCCTACGACGTGCTGGCGGTGCTCGCCACGCGCTGAGTCGTCAGCGCGCGGGCTTCACCGCGCGCGTCGCCATGAAGCTGGCGATGTGGCGCCCGAGCGGGCTCTCGCCCCAGCGGTCCTCGAACATCGCGGTGAGAACCAGGCCGGCGTCGAGCTGCCCCCCGATCTGGTCCTCGAGCGTGTGCCCGAACGTCAGCGGCTCGTGGCGCGCCTCGAACAGCGCGCGCTCCTCGGGTGTGGCGTCGGTGAGGTCCGAGTACGGGATCGTGTGCCGCACGATGAGTTCGCCGCGCTCCGCGGCGGCCGCGTCGAACAGGTACTCGATCGGGTTCACGAACCCCGCGAGCAACACGCCCCCGGGCTGAAGCACGCGTGCCGCCTCGCGCCACACCGGACGGATGTCGGGCACGAACCCGTTCGCGCACGGATGGAACACCAGCGCGAACGACTCGTCGGCGAACCGCGACAGGTCGCGCATGTCGCCCAACTCGGTGGCGATCGCCAGCCCGTCGCGATCGGCCACGAAGCGGTCCTGCGCGAGCTGCGCGGGCGAGTTGTCGATCACCGTCACGCGCGCGCCCGCGGCCGCGAGCAGCGGGCCCTGCTGTCCGCCCGCCCCAGCGAGCAACAGCACGGGCGCGTCGGCGAGCGGCGGGTACCACGCCCGCGGCACGGGCCGCGTCGGCGTGAGCAGCAACTCCCACGTGCCCGTGCGCGCCGCGGCCACGGCGTCCGCATCCACCGGCACGGTCCAGCGATTGCCCGAGCGGACCTGTGCGTCCCACGCCGCGCGATTGCGCGCCGCGACCTCGTCGGTCGGCGGGAGGTCGCTCAACGCACGGTCTCGCCCGGCTTGGGCGCGACCACCTTGGCGTTCACACCCATGCGGGCGAGCTCCTGCGTGAGCGCCTCGGGCGTACCGGTGAGCGCCGGGAACGTGCCGTAGTGGCAAGGCACCACGAACGGCGAACGCACCAGCTTGGCGGCGTACGCGGCCTCGCGCGGCCCCATCGTGTACAGGTCGCCGATGGGCAGCACGGACACGTCGGGGCGGTAGAGGTCGCCCACGATCTGCATGTCCATGGTGGGCCCGGTGTCGCCGGCGAAGTAGATCGCCACGTCGTTCTCGAGCGTCACCACGAACCCCGCCGGATCACCACCGTAGCGCGCATCGTCACCGGGGAAGCTGCTCGAGTGCGTGGCGTTCGTCATGGTGACGCGCACGCCCTGCACGGTGGTGCTGCCGCCCTTGTTCATGCCGACGGCCTGCTCGACCCCGTGCTGCGCCAGCCACAGCGACGCCTCGTGGATGCACACGACCGGGCACTGGAAACGCTTCGCCAACCGCACCACGTCCCCGGAGTGATCACCGTGCGCGTGCGTGAGCAGGATGGCGTCCACCTGCGTGAGGGGCGCATCGCCCAGCGGCGTCATGGGGTTGCCCTCGATCCACGGGTCCACGAGCAGGTGCTTGCCGCGCGGCGTGACGAGGTGGAAGGCCGAGTGCCCCATCCAGGTGAGCGAGAAACCCTTGTCGAAGACCTTCATGACGCCTCCGGTGATGACCCTGCGTGACGGCCGATGCACGCCTCGCGGGGAGTCTATCCGCCGCCCGCGGGAGCGTCCACGAATCGAGTCGGCCGTATCAGTTCCACTCCGCCGACGGTGGCGTGGGCGGGCTCGGGGGCGGGGCCGAGGCCCCGATGCGCCGCATGGCGGCGACGATCCGCTGGGCACGGTCCACCACGCTCTCCTCGGCCAGCCATGCGAGGCGCTCGGTCTCGGGCACGCGCAACGCGCTCGCCAGCACACCCACGAGCTCGCGCAGCGAGGCCCCGGGCTTCAGCGCGGGCGGCGCGGTCCACGCCTCGCCCGCGAGCGGCGCGAGTCGCGCACGCTGTTCGAGGAGTTCGGTGCGCACCATGCCGATGAGCGGGTCGTCCTCGGTGTACGGGGCGTCGTGCAGCACCTCGACCGCGCACGCCCGATACGGGAACTCGCGCACGACGCGGTCGAACCGCACCCGCCACGTGCCGCGCACGACCAGTCGGTAGTGATCGTTCGGCAACCACTCCACCTCGTCGATCCGCGCGACGCATCCGAGCGGATGGAACGGCGGGCTCCCCTGGTAGTCGTCCTGCCAACCGGGCGCGAGCGTGGCGATCGCGATCATGCGCTCGGCCGAGAGCGCATCCCGCACCATGGTGCGGTAGCGAAGCTCGAAGATGTGCAGTGGCAGCACGGCTCCGGGGAAAAGCACCGTGCCGGGTAGCGGGAACACCGGGACCGGTCGCTTCGGTGCGGGATCCATGGCGCCCTTCGCGGTGCGCCGGGCGGGAGCGTGTCGCCCCCGCCCGATCGCCGACCGCTCAGTCCTCGTCGCGGAGGAACGACAGCACTTCCTCCACGTGGCCGTCCACCTTGACCTTCGGGTACATGGTCGCGATGCGTCCGGTCTTGTCGATCACGAACGTCGTGCGCTCCACACCCATGGACTTCTTGCCGTACAGGTTCTTCTGCTTCCACACGCCGTAGGCCTTGCACACCTTGGCCTCGGGGTCGGAGAGCAGGTCGAACGGCAGCTGGTGCTTGAACTGGAACTTGGTGTGCGAGTCGATGGTGTCCGGCGAGACGCCGTAGATCACCGCACCCACCTGCTTGAAGTCGTAGGCCATGTCGCGGAACGCGCAGGCCTCCTTGGTGCAGCCGGGCGTGTCGTCGGCCGGGTAGAAGTACAGCACCAGCGTGCTCTTGCCCTTGAACTGCTTGAGCGAGACGACCTCGCCCGACGTGGACTGCAGCGAGAAATCCGGGGCGGGCTTGCCGACGACCGGAAGCAGATCGGCCATGGGTCCTCCGTAAGGGGTTCGGACAAAATCGAGCGGGCCCCGTTCGAAAGGGGGCCCGCCACCGACATGGGGCCGCGCCAGGCGCGGCGAGGAACGGTGCGACTACTTCCCGGCGGTCTGCATGGCGAGCGCGCGATCGAGGTTCGCGGCCACCACGTCCCAGTCCAGGTTGTTGAAGAAGGCGTCGATGTACTTGGCGCGCGCACGACCGAAGTCGAACCAGTACGCGTGCTCGTACACGTCGAGCGCGAGGATCGGCGTGGCGTTCCAGAGCGGGAACGTGTTCTGCGCGTCACCGACCACCGTGGTCAGCATCTGCAGGTCGTGGTCGTAGGCCAGCCACACCCAGCCGCGCGCCGCGAGGCCCGAGGCCTTGAAGTCGGCGAGCCACGCGTCGTACGACGGGAAGTCGCGCTCGATCTGCTCGCGCAGCTTGCCCGTGGGCGCGCCGCCCTTGCCACCGAGGTGCGCGAAGTACGTCTCGTGGTTCTTGAGGCCACCGATCGCGAACGAGTAGTCCACGCGCAGCGAACGCAGGTCGCTGAAGATCTGGTTGGCCGTCGAGCGATCCACCGCGTCGAGCTTCTTCTGGATCTCGTTCACCTTGGCGACGTAGCCCTTGTAGAGCTCGTAGTGCTCCTCCTGGGTGCGCGCCGAGATGCCATTGAGTTCGCGGATGGACGCGAAGGTCTTGGGGGTGAGGTCCTTCCAAGCCATGGGACATGCCTCCGTGGGAGGGAAAAAAACACGGGGCGCGACGGGCCCCGGTGGGTGGTCCTTGGATGCGGGCAAGGTTAGACCGGGCGGTTCCGCGGTCGCAAGCGTCGCCCGGGCCCGATTGTCCGGTCCGCGTCAGGAAGCGCGCGGGCGTTCCCGGAAACCCTCCGCCGAGCGGATCCGACCGGCCCGGACCGAGTCGTAGAGCGCCCGGGCCCGGGGCCCGCTCACGTCGCACGAGGTGTCCCAGCGACGGCAAGCCGCCAGCGTGTAGCCGCACCCGCAGGTGCACGACCGCCCGTTGGCGATGCGCAGGAACACCTCGCGGCGTTCCTCGGACAGCGCGGCCAGTTCCAGGTCGGGGATGTCGTCCACCCAGCGCGTCTTCTGCAGGCTGTCGGCCCCGGCCAGCGCGAGCGCGCGGTCCACCACGTCGTCCCCGAACCCGGTCGTGTCGGCGGGTGGCAGTGCCAGCACCGGTCGGGGTTCCGGACGGGCCGGCACGAACGAGCGCCAGATCCCCCACGCGGCCAGCAGGGAGACCAGCACCACCAGAGCGGGCGTGACGACACGGAGCGGCGTGCGCATGCCATGAGGCTACCGGAGGCCGCGACCGCGCGCATCCCGCGTCGTGCGCTCGAGACGGCACGGACACGCACGCGAGCGTCGGGCGTCGCGACGGCGCTCGGAGGCGTGCGACGTGTCGGGCGCAGGGCCGTGCGAACCCGGAAGCGGGTGCGTGAAGACCCGCGCGACAGGTCGTTTGGCCGTGAACACGGCGGCGCGACGCCGCGAGCGGGCGCGTACGACCGCCCCCGGCGGTGCCCCGCGCGCGGAGGAGCGTGCCGCGCTCGCACACGTGCGGGGCGGCGCGTTAGCATGCGGTCCGTCCCGGAGGGTTCCCATGAGCTGGTTGCCGTCGATCCCGCGCGAACAGGCGGACACACGTCTCGCGTCCGTGTACGACACCATCACGAGCTACTCCAAGAGCGGTCGGCTCTCGAACATCTGGCAGGCGTGGGGTGGCGACGCCGCGGGCCTCGAGACGCTGCACGCTCACTACCGCACGATCATGGGCGACCCCGCTCCCCTCACGCCCACGCAGGCCGACCTCATCGGGCTCGTGGTGAGCGCCACCAACGGCTGCACCTACTGCGTCACGCACAGCGGCGCGCGACTGGCCGCGCTGGTCGGTGAGCCGCTCGCGCGCTCGGTCGCCCGCGATTATCGCGAGGCCAACCTGACCGCACGCGATCGCGTGCTGCTCGACGCCGCCGTGGCCATGACCTGCGAACCCTGTGAGCGCACCTCGGCCGACCTCGAGCGCCTGCGCGAGTACGGTTTCGACGACGCGTCCATCATGCGCGCGCTCGGCATCGCGTCGTTCTACAACCTCGTGAACCGCATGGCGTGCGCGATGGGCGTGCGACTCGAGGACGGCGTGACGCCGTGGGAGTACGGCACGCAGCGCTGACCGCTCCCGAACACGACACCCTGCGCGGCGCGGGCCTCCCCCGCGCCGTTCGGCGTTACCGGGGGCACACCCGGTCGCGCACGGCGCACAGGATTCGGGGCGTCCACGGATCCGAACCCACCGCGCGAGGTTCCCGAGGCGCGCGACGACGTGCGCTCCAAGTCGCGTTCGAGGACGTGCGCGCGCTCAGCGCGCGGCGCGGATCGCGGACTCGTACACCGCGAGCAGGCCGTTCAGGTGCCGCTCGGGCGTGAAGTCGGTGGTCACACGCGCGCGAGCGGCCTGCGCCCAGCGCTCGGCCTCGGCGGGCGAGTCGAGCGCACGTCGCACCGCGTCGCCGCAGGCGGCACCGTCGCCGGGCGGGACCAGCAGTCCCGAGACCTCGTGCTCCACCAACTCGGGAACCGCCCCGATGCGCGACGCCACCAGAGGGCGCGCATCGAGCATGGCCTCGGCCACCGTGTAACCGAACGTCTCGGGGAACGTGCTCGGCACCACCGCCACCGTGGCGCGCGTGCGCAACGCGGCCAGCGCGGGGTTCGTGACGCGCCCCAGCATGCGCAGATTGACGGGAGCGTGCGCCCGCAACCACGATGCACGGGGTCCGTCGCCCACCACCCACAACGGCACCGGCGCGATGCGCTGGGCCACCTCGGGCAGCACGGCGATGCCCTTCTCGTCCGACAACCGTCCCACGAACAACGCGAATCTCTCGGGCAGCGGCTCGCCCGTCCATTCGCCCTGCGCGATCGTGTCCACGCCGTGCGCGAGCACCATGAACCGCGACGCGTCGGCGCCCATGTGCACGGCCATGTCGCGCGAGTAGCGCGATGGCGCGATGAACGTGCGCACGGCGCCGTACGCGTCGCGCCGGTCGTGCGTGTACGCCTCGTACGCCCCGATCACGCTCTTGGCGCGCGAGCCCTGTACGCAACCGGTGACGACGGCCTGCACGTGATGCCCGCCCTTGCAGCGGTCGCAGAACCGGCCGTGCGCGTAGAGCAGACGGTTCGTGCACCACGGCTTCCAGTCGTGCGACGTCATGACCACCGGCACGCCCTGACGCGTCAGCTCCTCGATCACCGACGGCGTGAGGTGACGACTCGGCGCATGCACGTGCGCCACGTCGGGACGCCACTCGGCGAGCAGGCCGGCGAGCGCGCGGGCCGCGGGACGAGACCACACCGCGTGCGGCAGCAGCGGCAGTTGTCGCCACGCGGGCACGTCGGCGCCGAAGTCGGCGGGCGGTGCGAAGTGACGGGCGAACGGGCTCGGCTGGTTACGCGGGTCCTGCGTGGCGAAGTGCGCCACCTCGTGGCCAGCGGCCTCGAGCCAGCGCGTCTCGTCGAACACGGTGCGCTCCACCCCGCCCTTGAGCCAGAGGAACGCGTTCAACATGAGGACGCGCATGGGACCTCCGCGGGTGGATCAGTCTTCGTGGTCGGTCTCGAGCTCGAGCGCGAACTCGGCCAGCACCGTGCCGATGCCGGGCGAACGCTCGTACTCGATCACGCGCCCCGACCGATCGCCCAACAGGAACCCGCGGAGCACCTCGAGGTGGCGCAGGCCCGCATCGGGCCAGGCGCGCTCGATCAGCACCGGGTCCAGGTTCGCGAGGTCGCCCCAACGCCCGGTGCGCAGCACCTGCAGCACCGCCTCGTCGAGGTCGATCGCCTCGGCGAGGTCGCGCTTGAGGTTGAACGCGTGCTGGTTGAACGACAGCGCGCCGCCCACCACGAACGCCACCTTCTCGGGGCGAGCGTGCAGCGCGGTGCGCAGCGACTCACCCCACGCGCGGTTCTCCTCGCGCGTACCCGCACCGATCGAGACCGGCACCACGGGGACGTCGCGTTCGCGCAGGAGGAAGTGCAGCGGGATGCTGATCCCGGTGTCGGTGCCGCGCCGACCCACCGCCGAGCGCACACCCGAGCGGTTGGCGGCCTCGACCACGGCGCGCGCCAGGACGGGATGCCCCGGGCAATCGTAGCGAGGCTCCACGCCGAACCCCGGCAGGTCGATCACGCTGCGGTGCTGCGGCGCGTCATCGGCCAGGAACGGGCCGTTGCTGGTCCAGCGCGAGCTCACCGCCACGACGACCTCGGGCGCCTCCTCCGCGAGCCGACGGCCGGCCGCGGTGAGGGCCTCGATCATCTCGGTGAAGTCGCCCCGCTGCTCGTCGATGAGCATGGTGGGGACGCTGGGCAGCAGCAGTGCGTGGGTCGTGAGCATGGGGGCCCAAGGTGAGGCAGCCCGTGCGGAGCGTCAACCCGCGGGTGCGATGCGATATGCTGCGGGCCATGACCGCCGACTGGGACGCGCGCTACGCCGAGGCCGGATGGGCCTTCGGCACCGAACCGAACGACTTCCTGCGCGAGCGCACCGGCGACCTGCCCGCGGGCGGGCGCGTGCTGTGTCTGGCCGAGGGCGAGGGCCGCAACGCGGTCTGGCTGGCCCGTCACGGTCACGCCGTGACCGGCGTGGACACCGCGGGCGTGGGCCTGGCCAAGGCGCACGAACTCGCGGCCTCGCACGGCGTGACGATCACGACCGTGGTCGCCGACCTCGCGACGTACGACCTGGGCGACGCGGTCTGGGACGCCATCGTGAGCGTGTTCGCGCACGTGCCCGCCGACGTGCGTCGCCGCGTGCACGCCGCGATCCCGCGCGCGCTGCGCCCCGGCGGCGTGCTGTTGCTCGAGGCCTACCGCCCCCAGCAGCTCGGCGAGGGCACGGGCGGTCCGCCCGACGACGCGCGCATGATGGACCTGGAACGCCTGCGCACCGAACTGCACGGCCTCGACTGGGAGCTGGCGCGCGAGCTCACGCGCGACGTGGTCGAGGGCCGCTTCCACACCGGGCGCGCGCACACGGTGCAGTTGCTCGCGCGCCGTCCGTTCGGCAGCGACTGACGCGGCGCACCGCGGTCACCCCGAACGACGACGCGGCGCGCGACAAGGCAGGGGCTGACGGGTCGCACGGTGATCACTCCGAACCGCGATGCGCAGAACCACGCGGCGGTCGTCCCGCATCGCATCGCGCATCGTGGTCACCGCGACGCGCGCGGACCGCTCAGTGGTGCTTGATGCGGAACTGGGCCGCGGCGCGCTCGGCGGCGAGCTCGTTGCCCGCGCCCACCGCCACGCCCTTCTCCTGCGCGACCACCAACAGCTCGCCCGGGAGCGGGAACACGATGCGCTCCTCGACCAACTGGAACGACTCGACGCGATAGTCGCCGAGCGAGCGGATGCGCTCGACGCACGCCTGCACGATCCCCTCGGGCGTCGAGGCTCCGGCCGTGAGCCCGACGTCGCCCGTGAGCCACTCGGGACGGATGTCGTCGGCCGACTCGATGAGGTAGGACTTCGCGCCCAGCGCGGCGGCGACCTCGACGAGTCGGTTGGCGTTGCTGCTCGCGGGCGCACCCACGACCAGCACGGTGGCGCACTTGGGCGCCATCACCTTGACCGCGTTCTGCCGGTTCTGCGTGGCGTAGCAGATGTCGTCCTTGGCCGGCTCCTTCACGAGCGGATAGCGCCGACGCAGCGCCCCCACGATGGCCGCGCAGTCGTCGAGCGACAGCGTGGTCTGCGTGATGTACGCGACCTTCGTGGGATCGGGCAGGTTCAGCGCCTCGACCTCCTCCACCGACTCGCACACGACGATCGCGTCGGGGGCCTCGCCCACCGTACCGATCACCTCGACGTGCTGGCGATGACCCACCATGACGATCGTGTAGCCGTCCTTCGCGTAGCGCAGCGCCTCGAGGTGCACCTTGGTGACGAGCGGGCAGGTGGCGTCGAGCGCGCGCAGCTTGCGCTCGCGGGCCTCGGCACGCACCGCGGGCGACACGCCGTGCGCCGAGAAGATCACGACCGCGCCCTCGGGCACGTCGGCGAGGTCGTCGGTGAACACCGCACCCTTGCGACGCAGGTCCTCGACCACGTGACGGTTGTGCACGATCTCGTGGCGCACGTAGATGGGGGCGCCGTACACCTGCAGGGCCATCTCGACGATGTCGATGGCGCGGTCCACGCCGGCGCAGAAGCCACGCGGGGCGGCGAGCCAGAGCGTGCGGGTCGAGTCGGACATGCGGGTCGGGGCTCCGGTCGGGGGTGAGGCGGGGCGCGCGGGACGGGCGCGGGAACGAGGGGAAAGGCTAGCGCACCCGCGGCGGGTCGGCCAAACGCGCGGCGACGCTCATCGCGGAGCGCCGAGGACGCGTCGGGCGCTGTCGGCGGCGGCCGAGACGCTGTCGGCACGCAGGAACGTGCGCAGCGAATCCGGCGCGGCGGCGCGCAGCGCGGCCATGCTGCGTTCGACGCGGGCGCGATCGGCGGGTTCGGTGAACAACGTCCCGGCGCGACGGTAGGCCGCGACCGCGTCTCGCACCTCGTCCGCCTCGGCGTGCATCTCGCCGAGCAACCACCACGCCTCACCCGAACGCGGCTTGGCGCGCACCGCGTCGCGCGCGACACGCAGCGCCGCGTCGGTGCGACCCTGACGCACGAAGTGCCGCGCCGCGCCCTCGCGCACCTCGGGCCCATCGGTGGCCGCGACCCAGCGCAACCACACCGCACCCGCGTCGCCCTCGCGCCCCAACGACACCAACTCGCGCACCTGTCCGCGGTAGGCGTCGCCCAGGGTGGAGTCGGCGCGCTCGACGCGCTCGTACAACGCGAGTGCCGCCGCGTGGTCGCCCGCGCGCGACTCGAGGTTGGCGAGGTTGAGCAACGTGGGCGCGGCGCCGGGCGCGAGCGCGAGCGACCGCTTGTACGCGTCGCGCGCCTCGCGCACGCGACCGGCTGCGACCAGCACCACACCGAGGTCGCGCCAGGTTCCCGCGTGGGCCTCGCGCAGCCCCAACGATCCGCGCAGCGCGCGCTCGGCCGCCGCGAGGTCGCCCATGCGTCCCTCCACGAACCCGAGCGAGCGCCAGACCTCGGGGTCGCGCGGCGCGGTGCGCACCAGCTCGCGCAGGATGCGACGCGCGCGCGTCGTGTCGTCGAGCTCGCACAACGCGAGCGCGTACTCCATGCGCGCGGGCACGCTGCCGGGATCGCGGCGCATCTCCTCGCGGAACGACTGCGCGGCCGAGCGGTACTGCTGGCGCGACTTGAACAGCATGCCGATGCGGTAGCTGGGACCCCGGAGCGTGCCGTCCTTCCGGGCCGCGTTGTAGTACGACACGATCGCGGCCGAGTACGCGCCCTGCTGCTCGAGCGCACGCCCGAGCGAGTAATCCTCGATCGCGGTGCGGCGCCGGTTCTCCTGCGCGGTGTCCACCGGCGCGCTCGGTGCGACCGGCGCGGGCGCTGGGGTGGCGATCGGCGCACGGAGGAGCGGGGCGGGCGGCGAGTCCACGCTGGTGCTGTCGGCGGCGTGGGCCGCGCCAGCGATCAGGACGAGGACGAGGGCGACGAGAGCGGGTCGCGACGCGGATGGGAAGGTGCGCATGGCGTGCGGGGAGCGTAGCACGCACCCCACGGCCGCGTCGGGGGGCGCGGGTGTGCGACCTCGATGCGGGCGAATCGCGTGGCGGGCCCCGTCGTGGGCTCGCACGACGCGGTCGCAGGGCGGGGCTGGCGTGACAGGACGACGTGGCCGCGCGGTGCGGTCCGGTTCGGCGCACGAGACCCCCGGGCACGACCACGTGCCCCGGCCGCGCGAGACGATCCCGTGCGCGGGAGGGCCGGGCCCCCTGTGCTAGCGTTCGCCCATGCTCACGCCCCACCCCACCACGATGCGACACGCATGACGCCGACCGTGACCCGCGAGGAGGCGCTCGCGCTCGAGGGCGTGGAGAGGGCCGCGTGGCGGGACCTCGTGGCCGCGGCGACCGACGACGACCGCGCCGCGCTGGGCCTGCGCGTGCTCGACACCGACGGGGTGCTGGCCCTCGCGTGCGAGCGCGAGGAGTCCTTGCTCTGGAACCGCGCGCTGGGCCTGGGCCTGAACGCCTCGGCCACGCCCGCTCAGGTGGACGCGCTCATCGCCCATTATCGTGGCCGCGTGCCGGGCTTCGCGATCAACCTGTGTCCGTTCGCGGAGCCCGCCGACACCGTGTCGTGGTTGCGCGCGCGCGGGTTCGAGACCTGGTTCCACCACCTCAAGTGGGTGCGCGGACCGGGCGAGGTGCCCGCCCCCACGCGCGGCATCGAGGTGCGCCGCGCGGGCCCCGAAGATGCGGCCACGTGGGCTGCGATCGCGGCCGGGCCGCACGCCGTGCATCCGGCCGTGGGCGAATGGAAGGCGCGCGCGGTGGGCCGTGAGGGCTGGACGCACCTGCTCGCGTACGACCAGGGTCGGCCCGTGGCGGCGGCCGCTCTATATAAGGCAGCGAACGCGGCATGGTTGGGGCTGGCGGTCACGCTGGAGTCGCACCGCCGACGCGGCGCGCACGAGGCGCTGCTCGCCGCTCGAATCACGTGGGCGAGCGAACAGGGCGCGCGCGTGCTGACACTGGAGACGGGCCCCGACTGGCCCGACGTGCCGGGCGAGTCGTTGCGGAACGCACGACGCGCGGGTTTCCGGGTCGCGTACGAACGTCCCAGTTGGCTCTGGCCGGTGGGCTGAGCGGGCAGGACGCAACACATCGGTCCTGTGTGGTCGCCGTGTTCGCCCCGACCACACATTCGACCGTGGCGCGTGACCCGCGGCAACACCCATGCTGGGTTCCATGCGCACCCCGCACCCGATCCGCACGCTGCGTCGCCTGAC
>JBEGJG010000023.1:0-14807 GCA_041184705.1 Candidatus Eiseniibacteriota bacterium | reverse complement strand
TGCTCGCGCTGCTCGTCGCGCTCGGGATCACCGCGCTCGCACGCGGGCACCGGCCCGCACCGCGTCCGTGGGTGCGTCTGCTGCCGTGGGCGTGGGTCGTGCTCGTGCCCGTGCTCTACGTGGTGCGCGGCGTACCCGTGCTGTCGCGCTATCTCGTGCCGCTGTTGCCCGTGTTGGCGTGGCTCGCGTGGCGCGCACTCGATCGCGCGCTGCTCGACGGTCGCGCCGCGGCTCCCGATCCCGAGCGTCGTGCGCGGTTCGTGCTCGTCGTGGCCGCGATCGTGGCGGCGCTGGCGATCGCGCAGAACCTCGTGACGTGGCAGCGCGTCGTGCGCCCGCAGGTGGAGTCGTTCAGCGAGGGCATGCGCGCGAGTCTCGTGCCGTGGGGTCGCTGGTTCGCCGCGAACACCGCGCCCGACGCGATGGTCGCCGCTCCCGACATCGGCGCGCTCGGCTACTACGGTGATCGCCGCGTGCTCGACCTCGCCGGGCTCGTGAGCCCCGACATGGTGCCGGTGCTGCAGCGCATGCCGCAGGAACGCGCGGTCGAGACGTTCGCGTTCGCGGACTTCGCGCGTCCCGACTACCTCGTGGACCGCTCGCCGCGTCCCTGGGCGCTGCGCGAACGCAGCCCGTGGGCCGCAGCGCTGGTGCCCATCGGCCATGCGGCCCTTCCGAACCTGGGAGTGGCCCGCCCCGACCCGGCGGTGTACTCCATCTACCGGATCGACTGGGCCGTGTACGACTCGCTCGCCATGCGACGCTGAGGGGCCCCGAGAGGGAAGAGGCGCGAACGGCGCTGGAACGGACCCGCTGCACACGCGTGCAGCGGGTCCGTTCGCATACCGATCCGAATTCGCTTTGACGCCGGACCGTCCGTCCCCTACATTGCGCGGCGGTGGGGAGCCGTGGGGAAAATTGGTGAGGTAGGGGAAGCTGTGGTTCCCCATGGAGAGCGAACCTTCGATGGCGACGTTCCTCGGGACCGAGACCTACACGATCGACGACAAGAATCGACTTGTCGTTCCGGTGGGTATGCGCCGAGTGACCGGCCGCAAGGAGGCGCTCACGCAGTTCGTGCTGATGCGGGGCCTCGACGGGTGCGTGTGGTTGTACGCCGAGGAGGATTGGAAGCGCCTCGAGGATCTGCTTCAGCGTCTTTCGACGGGCAACAAGGACCAGCGCATGTTCGCGAGGACGGCGTTGGTCGGTGCAAACAAGGTGGCGGTGGATAAGCAGGGACGCATCACGATCACACCGTCACTCATGGACCATGCAGGCCTCCGCAAGGATGCGGTCCTGCATGGTCAGGTCGGACGCATCGAGCTTTGGTCGCCGGAGCGGTTCCAGTCCGCGCTCGTGAGCGACCCGAAGGACTTCGATGCGCTGGGTGAGCGGGTGCTGGGAGGCGAGTGATGGTGGCGCAGACCGGGACGCATGAGGTCCGCACATCCGTGACGATGAACCTGCAGCTGACGCGCGGCCGCCATGGCGCCGCCGCCCGGCTGGAGGTGCAGGAGCGTCCCACCGGCCGGGTGGGGATGCTCGCGCTTCGCGGTTGGGTGGACCTGTCCGCCGAGCGGGCGATCGAGCAGGTGCTCGACGACCTCGCGGTGCGGGGCGTCTCGCGTCTCGTCGTGGATTGCTCCCAGCTCCTGCACGTGGACTACCGGCTCGTGCCCCGGCTCGCCGATGCGCTCCTGCGCTTCGAGGCCCGCTCGGGGGTGGTCGCGATGTGCGGTCTGTCGCGCTACCTGCGCGACGTGTTCCGCATCGCGGGCTGCGAGTCGAAGCTGTGCTGCTGGCCGGATGCCGCGGAGCTGCTCGACGCGCCCGCGCCCGCCGGAGGCGCGGTCCGTGAGTGCGCGTCATGAACCGGTCCTCCTGCGTGAGACGCTCGCCTTCCTGGCGCCCGGTCCCGGGCTGTGGCTCGACGCCACGCTCGGCGACGGTGGGCACGCCGAGGCTCTGCTGCTCGCCCATCCCGAGCTGCGACTGCTCGGCAACGATCGCGATCCGGGGTCGCTCGCGTTCGCGCGCGCGCGTCTGGCGCGTTTCGGAGGGCGCGTGACCACGGTGCACGGCACGTTCCGCGACCTGCCCGCCGCGCATGCCGCGTTGGGAGGGGAGCCCTTCCGCGGGGCGCTGTTCGACTTCGGCCTGTCGTCGGCGCAGATCGACGATCCGGCTCGCGGCATGAGCTTCCGGTACGACGGTCCGCTCGACCTGCGCATGGACACGAGCCGTGGCGAGACGCTCGCCGACCGTCTCGCGACCGCCACCGAGGACGAGCTCGCGACCGTGCTGCGCGACCACGGCGACGTGCGTCCGGCGCGCTCGCTGGCCCGTGCCCTGCTCACCGATTTCCGCTCCGGCGCGCTGCGCACCACGGGGCAGCTCGCCGCACTCGCCGGGCGCGTGCTGCGCGACGGTTCCGCCGGTGCGATCGCGCCCGTCTTCCAGGCGCTGCGCATCTGGGTGAACGACGAGATGGCCGACCTCGAGAGCGCGCTCGCATGGCTGCCCGAGGCGATGGCCGACGGGGGTGTGGTCGTGACGCTTGCGTACCACTCGGGCGAGGACCGGCGCGTGAAGCTGGCGCTGCGCGGTCCGGCCGTGGTGGTCTCGCGTCGCCTGCCGCCCACGGTGGACGCGGTCGTCACGAGTCCGTGGCAGGAGTTGACCCGCAAGGTGGTGGTGCCGTCGGCAGAGGAGCAGGAGCGCAATCCGCGGGCGCGGAGTGCGCGACTCAGGGCCTTCCGGAGGGATCCGCGATGAGGAACGTTTGGCGTCAGCCCGAAGCGACCTGGCGCGTGGTGGAGCATCGCCGCGTGAACTGGAAGTGGTTCCTCGTCCTGGCACTCGTGCTCCTCATCGCGCTCGTCGAGGTCTATCAGCGCGGTGAGGTCGCCGCGCTCGCGATGAAGGCCGAGCGCGCCCGCGGTGAGCTGCGCATGGCGAGCCACGACCTCGAGTACGCGCAGGCCCAGTTGGCCTCGGCGAGCTCGCGTTCGGGCATCGCCGAGCTGGCGTCGCGTTCGGGCATCCGCCCCGGTGACGCCGCGCAGATCGTCTGGTTGCCGTCGGAGTACCTCGAGCAGGACGGGCGACGTGCGGGCCAGGACGGCTCGCCGGAGCTGCTCGCCTGGGCGGGGCGCGCCCTGCAGTCGCTCGTGCCGGACGCCACGGCACGGGGTCGTCACGTGGATTGATCCGTTTCGTCCGTCACATCGGCGAACGGCCAGTGTACCGGCCGCGCCACAGCACCGCGCGAGTGGGTCGGCGGCCTGCGTGAACCGCCGTTCCAAGGAGGGAACAGTTGGCCCACAGGGAATTGCGCAAGAGTCGGGTGCTCGTGGTTGCGGCCGGTTTCTTCTTGTTCCTGCTCGTGCTCTGGATCCGAGTGGGCACGTTGCAGACCGTGCTGCACGAACACTTCGCGGAACGCGCGAAGGCGAACCAGCAGCATCGTGAACGGATCCTCCCGAAGCGCGGCGTGATCACCGACCGCCGCGGCCGGGTGGTGGCGAGCGACCTCGGGGTCAGCCAGGTCGCGGTGAACCCGCGGCAGCTCGAGGACCCGGTGGCGGCGGCCCGTCTGCTGGCGCCCTACTCGGACAAGACGCCGGTGCAGCTCCTGCGCCAGCTCAAGGGCCTCAAGCGCTACACCTGGATCAACCGCGAGTTGTCGCCCAAGGACGGTCAGGCCTTGCGCGCGGCGCGCCTGCCCGGCGTGGTGGTGGAGGAGGAGACGCGTCGCACCTACGCGTTCGGCGAGGCGGCGGCCGAGGTCATCGGGCGCACGAACCTCGACAACGTCGGCGCCGACGGCATCGAGTACCAGTTCGACGACCTGCTCGCCGGCCGACAGGGTTGGGTCACCACGGTGCCCACCGGCACGGGTGGGCACATGCTCCGCCTGCCCGGAGCGGCGAGCCGTCCGGCCGAGGACGGGGCGTCCATGCAACTCACGATCGATGGCGAGATGCAGGCCATCGTCGAGCAGCACCTCGCGCGCGCGGTGGACTCGCTCAAGGCGCTGCGCGGGTTCGCCATCTTCGTGGACCCGTGGTCGGGCGAGATCCTCGCGGCCGCCTGCGTGCCGCACCTGCCCCCGGGCCAGGCCAAGAACTGGAACTTCACCGACCAGTACGAGCCCGGTTCGACCTTCAAGGTCGTGGCGGCCGGAGCGGCGCTCGAGGAGCGCGTGGCGGGTCCGGAGACGAAGTACGACGCCACCACGACCGGGGCGGCGGAACTCGTCCCGGGCGCGGTCATCCACGACACGCACCCGCACGGCATCGTCACGCTGCACGAGGCCATGCAGGTCTCGAGCAACATCGTCATGGGTCGGGTCGCCCTGCAGCTCGGCGACGAGCGACTCTACCGCTACACCACCGCGCTCGGGTTCGGCAGCATGACGGGGCTCGAGTTCCCGGGGGAGACCGCGGGACGTCTGCGTGCGATCGAGAAGTGGCAGCCGCGTTCGGCTCCCACCATCGCCATCGGGCACGAGATCACGGTGTCGCCGCTCCAACTCGCGCTGGCCTACGGCGCGATCGCCAACGGCGGCGTGCTCATGAAGCCCATGCTGGTGCGCTCGGTGCGCACCGCCGATGGCCGTGAGGTGCGTTCGTCCAAGCCGCAGCCCTCGCATCGCGTGTTCAGCGAGAGCACCACGCGCATCCTCATGAGCATGCTCGCCGCGGTCGTGGACAGCGGCACCGCCACCACGGCGCGCCTGCGCGACATCCGCATCGCGGGCAAGACCGGCACCGCGCAGAAGTGGGACGCGAGCGCACGCTCGTATCGGACCGGCAAGTACCTCGCGTCGTTCGCCGGTATCGCGCCCGCCGACCGGCCGCGCGTCGCCGGCGTGGTGGTGATCGACGAGCCGCGAGGCGGCCAGTACTACGGCGGCCAGATCGCCGCGCCCATCTTCCGCGAGGTCATGCTCGACCTGCAGCGCATCGGTTGGTCGGGCTTCGACAAGGTGGACGGCGCGATCGCCATGCGACCGCCGCAGGTGCCCACCGTGACCGTCCCCGACCTCCGCCTGCTGCCGCGCAAGTCGGCGCAGCAGCGCGTCGCCGACTACCACCTCAACATCCGCTTCGAGGGGCAGGGGTCCCGCGTGTTGTCGCAGGTGCCCCCGGCGGGCCAGCCCGTGGATCACGGCACGCTCGTGCTCGCGTACCTGTCGGCGCCGGCCGACTCGCTCGGTCGTGCGTTGCCGAACCTCGTCGGACTGCCCGTGCGTGAGGCGATGCGTCGGCTCTCGCAGCGCGAGGTGCCCGTGCGCATCAGCGGCAACGGCATCGTGACGCGTCAGGAGCCCGCGGCGGGTTCGGCGCTCCCGCTCTCGGGGCCGTGCCGTCTGTGGTGCTCGCCCGGCGAGAGTGGGACCGCGACGCGCGAATCCGAGGCTTCGACTCCGCTCGCTGCGCGGGTCCGACGCCCGTGACGCTGCGCGACCTGCTCGCGAGCATGCCGACGCTCGCCGTGCATGGCGGCACCGACCGCGACATCACCGGACTCGCACTCGACAGTCGCCGCGTGCGGCCCGGCGACGTGTTCTTCGCGCTCCCCGGCGTGCAGGCCGACGGGGCGCGCTTCGCGGCCGACGCGGTCACGGCCGGTGCGGTCGCGATCGTCGGCCCCGCAGGCCTCGCGGTCTCGGGTGCGACCCGCGTCGAGGTGACGGAGCCCCGACTCGCTCTCGCGCAGGCCGCGGTCCGGTTCCACGGGGACCCGTCGCGCGCGCTGCAGGTCGTGGCGGTGACCGGCACGAACGGCAAGACCACCACGACGTGGCTGGTCGAGGCGGTGCTCACCGCCGCCGGTCGGCGCACGGGCGTGATCGGCACCACCGGCGTGCGCGTCGCGGGGGAGTCGCTGCCGTCGGCGTTCACCACGCCCGAGGCCCCCGACCTGCAGGGCCTGCTCGCGCGCATGCGCACCGCCGCCGTCGGTGCGGTGGCGCTCGAGGCGAGCAGCCATGCCCTCGTGCAGCGCCGCACGTGGGGACTCGCGTGCGACGTCTGCGTGTTCACCAACCTCACGCAGGACCATCTCGACTACCACGGCACCATGGACGCCTACCTCGACGCCAAGCTCATGCTGTTCGACGGTCGCAACGGCGGCGCGGGCAAGCGCACGGTGGCGATCGTCAACGCCGACGACCCGCACGCCGGTGCGGTCGCTGCGGCCGCCGCACGCGGCGGACAGCGCGTGCTGCGTTACGGCAGCGCCGAGGCGGTGGGCGGGCACGACGGGCTCGCGATCGTCGCGCTCGAGCCGCGGCCCGACGGTTTGCTCGTGCGCGCCGAGGAGCGCGACGGCGATGCGGTGCGTCCGGTCGCGATCGCGCTTCCCATGCTGGGACGGTTCAACGCCTGGAACGCGGCGGCGGCCTGGCTGGCGGCGCGCGCGCTGGGGGTGGACGCCGAGACCGCGACCCGCGGGCTCGCGACCGCTCCGGGCGTGCCCGGCCGACTCGAGCGCGTGCGCGCGGGGCAATCGTTCGAGGTCGTGGTGGACTACGCGCACACGCCCGACGCGCTCGAGCGCGCGCTCGCGGCCTGTCGCGAGCACACCGGGGGGCGCGTGCTCGCGGTCTTCGGGTGCGGGGGCGACCGTGACCGCGGCAAGCGGCCGCTCATGGGTGCGGTCGCCGCACGCGGGGCCGATCGCGTGTGGGTGACCAACGACAACCCGCGCAGCGAGGACCCGGCGACCATCGCCGCCGCCATCGTGGGCGGTGCGCCGACGTCGGGCTTCGAGGTCGTGCTCGACCGGCGCGCGGCGATCGCCGCCGCGGTCGCGGCCGCGGGGCCCGGCGACGTGGTGCTCATCGCGGGCAAGGGGCACGAGACCACGCAGACCGTGGGCGCGGTGGTGACGCCGTTCGACGACCGGGCGGTCGCGCGCGAGGTGCTCGCGGGCCGTGCCGGGGCGGGGGCGGCATGAGCGCGCCCACGCCGACGCCGCTCGTCACGCTCGTGCAGCTCGCCCAGTGGGCGGGCGGCGACCTCATCGTGCACGAGGTCCCGACCGAGGCGACGCAGCGCGAGGCGCTGCTGCGCACCGGGATCACCGGCGCCGCGATCGACACGCGCAAGCTGGAACCCGGCATGCTGTTCGTGCCGCTGCCCGGCAGCCACACCGACGGTCACGCGTTCCTCGACGAGGCGTTCGCACGCGGCGCCGGTGCCGCGCTCTGCGACCGCACCGTGCATGCGCGCATCGCGCATCTGCCGTTGGGTCCGCTCGTGCTGGTCGAGGACGTGACCGCGGCGTTCCAGCGGCTCGCACTCAAGCTGCGCGAGTTGTGGGGCGGTTGGGTGATCGGGGTCACCGGCAGCGCGGGCAAGACCACCACGAAGGAGCTCGTCGCCGGTGTGCTCGCCGTGCAGGGTCCGGTGCTGCGCACCGAGGGCAACCTGAACAACCATTGGGGCGTGCCGCTCACGCTGCTCGGCCTGCGTCCGGGCATGCATGCGGCGGTGGTCGAGATGGGCATGAACCACGCCGGCGAGATCGCCGCGCTCGCCGCGCTCGCCAAGCCCGACGCGTGCATCATCACGAACGCCGGATCGGCGCACCTCGAGAACCTCGGCTCGCTCGAGGCCATCGCGCGCGAGAAGGCGTCGCTCGCGCACGCACTCGCGGCCGGGGCGCCCGCGTTCGTGGGGGCCGACTCGCCGCGCCTCGTCGAGGCGGTGCGCGGGGCGCGGGCCGGGATCGTCACCTACGGTCTGGCCGCCGACGCCATGGTGCGCGCCGAGCACGTCGAGGATCTGGGCGATCGCGGTTCGCGCTTCACCGTGGCGGGCTTCCCGCCCGTGCACCTGCGGCTCATCGGACTGCACCAGGTCGCCAACGCGGTCGGCGCCCTCGCGGTCGCACGGCATCGCGGCATCGCGCCCGAGGCCGCGGTCGCCGCCCTCGAGGCCCATGCGCCGCTCAAGGGGCGCATGGAGGTGAAGCACGCGGCCGGCGCGACCCTCGTGGTGGACTGCTACAACGCCAACCCCGACTCGATGCGCGCCGCCCTCGCCACGCTCGCCGCGTGGCCCGGGGCGCGCCGCCGCATCGCGGTGCTCGGGGACATGCGCGAACTCGGGACCACCGCGGCGGAGCTCCACCGCGGGGTGGGGGCCGAGGTGCGCGAGGCCGAGTTGTGGGTGGTGGGCGAGCACGCGGCGGATTACGCCGAGGGTGCGGCCCGCGTGGGAGTGGAGGCGCGCCGCTTCCCCGACAAGCCGTCGCTCGCCGCGGAGCTGCGCGGCGCGCTCGGCGAGGGGACCGTCGTGCTGTTCAAGGCGTCGCGCGGTGCGGCGCTCGAGGACGTCCTGACCGGTCTGCCGGTCGCGGACAAGGAGGCCTGACGCGTGTTCCATGAATGGCTCTACCCGTTGCACGAGCTGCCGGGCCTGTCGTTCCTCAACCTGTTCAAGTACATCACCGTGCGTTCGGCGCTCGCGGCGCTGCTCGCGCTGCTCATCAGCTTCCTGCTCGGCCCCACGCTCATCGAGTGGCTGCGACGCGTGAAGCTGGGGCAGAAGGTGCGGCAGGAGGGACCGCAGACGCACTACGTGAAGGCCGGCACGCCCACCATGGGTGGGCTGCTCATGCTGGTGGCGATCGCGGTGCCGGTGCTGCTGTGCGGCAACTTCCACAACCGTCAGGTCTGGCTCGCGCTCGGCGCCACGCTGGGGCTCGGTGCGCTCGGCTTCCTCGACGACTGGCTGCGCGTGGTCAAGAAGCTCCCGAACGGACTGCTCGGGCGCTACAAGCTCGTCGGCCAGACGCTCATCGGTGCGGTCGTGGCGATCTGCGTCCTGTCGTGGCCCGACGCGGCCACCGGGCCCACGCTCACCCACGTGCCGTTCATGAAGAGCTTCTACGTGGACCTCGGCTGGCTGTTCGTGCCGTTCGTCATCATCGTGATCACCGGGGCCTCGAACGCGGTCAACCTCACCGACGGCCTCGACGGCCTCGCCTCGGGGTTGGTGGCGATCGCGGCGGTGGCGTTCGCGGGCATGTGCTACCTGACCGGACACGTGAAGTTCAGCGAGTACCTGAACACCGGCTACCTCGCGCACGCGGGCGAGCTGACCGTGTTCTGCGCCGCGGTGATCGGCGCCTCGCTCGGGTTCCTCTGGTACAACTGCCATCCCGCCGACGTGTTCATGGGGGACACCGGCTCGCTCGCACTGGGCGGGGCGCTGGGCGTGGTCGCGGTGCTCATCAAGCGCGAGTTCTGGTTGGTGCTGGTGGGCGGCGTGTTCGTGGCCGAGGCCCTGTCGGTCATGCTGCAGGTGGCGTCGTTCAAGTTGACCGGCAAACGCATCCTGCGCATGTCCCCGTTGCACCACCACTTCGAGCTCATGGGCTGGCACGAGTCGCGTGTCGTGCTGCGCTTCTACATCGCGGGTGCGCTGCTCGCCCTGCTCTCGCTCTCGACCTTCAAGCTGCAGTGACGACCCCGTTCCGCCATCCGCTCGCGGGTCGCCGCGCACTCGTCGCGGGTGCGGCGCGCAGCGGCATCGCCGCGGCACGCTTGCTGCGGCGCCACGGCTGGGACGTGACGCTGTGCGATCGTCGTGCGGCCGACGCCGCGCCCGAGGCCGCACGCGCACTGGCCGCCGAGGGGGTGGCGCTGGCGTGGGGGCGCGATGACGCGGCCCTGCTGGAGGGTCACGACGTCCTCGTGTGGAGCCCCGGCATCCCGGTGGACCACCCGCTCGCCGAGGCGGCGCGGGCCTCGGGGCGTCCGGTTTTGGGCGAACTCGAGTTGGGGTTCCGGGCCGCGGCGGCGCCGTTCGTCTGCATCACGGGCACCAACGGCAAGAGCACGACGACCGACCTCGTGGGCGCGCTCCTGCGTTCGACCGGGCGGCGCGTCGAGGTGTGCGGCAACATCGGTCGCGCCCTGTGCGAGGTGGCCTCCGAGGTCCCCGCCGACGGTCTGCTCGTCGTGGAGGTCTCGAGCTTCCAGCTCGAGACGGTGGACCTGCTGAGCCCGCGCGTGGCGACGTGGCTCAACCTGACGCCCGACCACCTCGACCGGCACGGCTCGCTCGAGACCTACGCCGCCACCAAGGCGCGCCTGTTCGCGCGACAGGGGCCGCAGGACGACGCGGTGCTCTCGGCCGACGACCCGGTCGTCGCCGCCTGTCACGAGGGCCGTGCGCGCCGTTCGGCGTTCTCGACCTCCCACGCGGTGCCCGAGGGCGCGTTCCTCGACTCCGCCGACGTGGTGCTGGCCCGCGCGGAGGGGCGCGAGCGTCTCATGCCGCGTTCGGAGGTCCGCCTGCCGGGGCCCCACAACACCGCCAACGTGCTCGCCGCGCTCGCCACCGTGCTGCCGTTCGACCCCGATCGCGAGGCGCTGCGCGGGGTGCTGCGGACCTACGCGGGGCTCGAGCACCGGCTCGAGACCGTGGGGGAGTGGAACGGCGTGCGGTTCGTGAACGACTCCAAGGCGACCAACACGGACTCGCTGCGCGTCGCCCTGCAGAGCTTCCCCCGGCCGGTGGTGCTCATCGCCGGCGGGCGCGACAAGGGGCAGGACTTCGCGCCGCTCGCCCCGCTCGTCCAGCGGGCGGTCCGACGGCTGGTGCTGATCGGGGAGGGGGCCGAACCCATGTCCCGGGCCTGGGCGGACACCCCGCAGGAGCGCGCCGGGAGTCTGGCCGAGGCGGTCCGTCGGGCGTACGAGGCGGCCAGTCCCGAAGGGGCGGTCGTTCTCCTCTCGCCTGGATGCGCATCTTTCGATATGTTCCGGGACTACGAGGACCGTGGACGCCGCTTCAAGGACGAGGTGCGCGATCTCATGGCTCGAGGAGAGTGGTCTTGATTCGTGGTGATCGTGCGTTGCTCGTGATCGTGGCGATGCTCACGTCGATCGGCTTGGTGTGCGTGTACTCGGCCGGATCGTTCCACGCGTTCGTGAAGTACGGCGACGCGAACCACTTCCTCATCCGACAGTTCATGCGTGTGCTGGTGGGGGCGGGCGCTTTCCTCCTCTGCCTCAAGCTGAACCTGCGCACGCTCGAGCGCTTCGCGCCGGCGCTGCTCGCGGTCGCGAGCGCGCTGCTCGTCGTGGTGTTCGTGATGGGGCACATGTCGAACGGCGCGACGCGCTGGTTGCGCATGGGCGTCCTGTCGCTGCAGCCCACCGACCTCGCGCGCCTCGCGATGGTGGTGTTCCTCGCGTGGTGGCTGAAGCGCAATCCCATCGAGGAGCGCGGGTTCTGGAAGGGCATGGGTCTGCCCATGGTGTTCGTGCTGGTCGTGGCGGGCCTCATCCTGAAGCAGCCCAACCTGAGCAGCGCCGGTCTGCTGCTGCTCACCAGCATCGGCATCCTCGTGCTGGCCGGTGCCCCGTGGCGCTACCTCGCCATCCCGGGCGGCATCATCGCCTCGGTCGCGGCGGTGGCGGTCGCGCTGCACCCGTACATGCAGAAGCGCGTGGACACCTTCCTGGGCTTCATCCTGCGCGGTGAGCTCGACAAGCAGGGGGCGGGCTACCAGCTCGACCAGTCGCTCATCGCGATCGGTTCGGGTGGCCTGCTCGGGCGCGGCCCCGGGGGCAGCCTGCAGAAGTTCAACTTCCTGCCCGAGGCCCACACCGACTTCATCTTCTCCATCACCGCCGAGGAGTTCGGGCTCATCGGCGTGACGGTGTTGTTCGTCCTGTTGGCCCTGCTGCTGTGGCGGGGTCTGCGCATCGCGGCCCGGGCGTCGGATCCGTTCCACGCCCTGCTCGCCGGTGGCATCACCATCCAGCTCGGGATGTACGCGATCGCCAACCTCGCGGTCGCGACCGGTCTGGCCCCCACCACGGGATTGCCGTTGCCGTTCATCTCGTACGGCGGTTCGGCACTCATGGTGAACGCCGCGGCGATCGGGCTGCTCTACCGCATCAGTACGTTGAACGACGAGGCGGATGCCCTGACGCGGCAACGCTGGTCGAGGGAGGCTCGATGAAGGTCCTCATCGCGGGCGGTGGCACCGGCGGGCACGTGTTCCCCGGTATCGCCGTCGCCGAGGAGTTGCGCGCCCATCATCCGGGCGTCGAGGTGCTGTTCATCGGGGGACGCCGGGGGATCGAGGCCACCGCGGTGCCCGAGGCGGGCTTCCGCCTGCGCACGCTGCTCACCGCCGGGTTCCCGCGCCGCCGCTGGTGGCGCTGGCCGTGGGCGGCGCTCGTCAACGTGGCCGGGCTGCTGCAGGCGTTCCTCATCCTGCTCACCGAGCGGCCGCGCGTCGTGCTGGGCACGGGCGGCTACGTGAGCGGCCCGGTGTCGTTCGCGGCGCGCGCGCTCGGCATCCCGTTGTTGCTGCAGGAGCAGAACAGCATCCCCGGGCTCACCAACCGGCTGCTGTCGCGCATCGCCAACGAGGTCCATCTCTCGTTCCTCGAGGCGCGCAGCCACTTCCCGCGCCGCGACCACCTCAAGGTCACCGGCAATCCCGTGCGGTCGTACATCCTGTCGGGCGACCGCGAACCGGCCCTGCGCGACTTCAAGCTCTCGGTGGGCAAGCCGACCCTGTTCGTCTTCGGCGGTAGCCTCGGCGCCAAGCGCATCACCGCCGCCGCGGTGGACGCGCTGCGCCGCCTCAAGGGTCGCGTGGACGTGCAGTGCATCCTGCAGACCGGTCGCGAGGAGTACGAGGCCGTGCGCGCCACGGTCGCGGCCGAGCAGCTGCCGGCCACGGTGCTGCCGTTCGTGAAGAAGATGCATCTCGCGTACGCCGCCGCCGACCTCGTGGTCTGCCGTGCAGGCGCGATGACGCTGGCCGAGATCGCGGTCTGCGGCCGGCCCAGCATCCTCATCCCGTACCCGTACGCCGCGCACGACCATCAGCGCGTCAACGCGCAGAACCTCGCCGATCGCGGCGCCGCCGTGGTGATCGAGGACGCCGAGCTCGACGGCGAGCGCCTGGCGCGCGAGGTCGCGCACCTGCTCGCCGATCGCACGCTGCTGTCGCGCATGTCGGCCAACGCCCGTCTGTTCGCGCGTCCCGACGCGGCCGCGCGTCTGGCGCGCTCGCTCGTGTCGTGGGCCGAGGGCCGCAAGGGCGAGGCCCCGGCCGAGACCCTCGTCGAGGAGGGCGAGTAGGTGTACGGGAGCACCCATCGCATCCACTTCATCGGCGTCGGCGGCAGCGGCATGAGCGGCCTCGCCGAGGTGCTGCTCAACATGGGCTACCAGGTGAGCGGAAGCGACCTCAAGGCGACCGACGTCACCGACCGCATCGTGAGCCGGGGGGGACGGGTGTTCGTGGGGCACGCGGGCTCGAACGTGGAGGGCGCGCAGGTCGTCGTGTACTCGTCGGCCGTCAAGCCCGACAACCCCGAGCTGACCGCGGCGCGCGCCGCGGGGATCCCGGTCATCGCCCGGGCCGACATGCTGGCCGAGCTCATGCGCATGAAGTACGGCGTGGCGGTCGGTGGCTCGCACGGCAAGACCACCACGACCAGCATGATCGCCGCCGTCCTCCAGCGTGGCGGGCTCGACCCCACCATCGTGGTCGGTGGCCGGCTCAAGACGCTCGGCGCGAACGCCCAGCTCGGCCACGGCCGCTTCCTCGTCGCCGAGGCCGACGAGAGCGACGGCTCGTTCCTGCGTCTGGCGCCCGCGGTCACGGTGATCACGAACATCGACCGCGAGCACCTCGACCACTACAAGGACCTCGACGACATCCGGCAGGCGTTCGTGTACTTCGCGAACCGCGTCCCGTTCTACGGCGTCACCGTGCTGTGCATGGACGACCCGAACGTGCGATCCATCCTGCCCAAGCTGACCAAGCGCCACATCCTCTACGGCACGGTGCCCGAGGCCGAGATCCGCATGCTCGACCTGCGGCTGGAGGGGGCGGGGTCGAGCTTCACGGTCGAGGGTGCCGGGCAGCGTCTGGGTGAGGTCCGCCTGCAGGTGCCCGGACGGCACAACGCCATGAACGCGCTCGCCGCGGTCGCGGTCGGGCTCGAACTCGAGATCGCGTTCAGCCACATCGCCGAGGCGCTCGCCGGGTTCCACGGGGTGGGGCGGCGGTTCGAGGCGCGTGGCGAGGCGAACGGGGTGCGCGTGTACGACGACTACGGTCACCACCCGACCGAGGTGGCCGCCACGCTGGCCGCCGCTCGGCAGGTCGGCGGGCGCGTCCTCGTCGTGTTCCAGCCGCATCGATACAGCCGCACCGCGGCGCTGCGCGAGGAGTTCGGGGCGTGCTTCGGCGATGCCGATCGCGCCTGGGTCATGGACGTCTACGCCGCCGGCGAGGCCCCGATCCCCGGGGTGAGCGGGCGCACGGTGGTCGAGGCCGCCCACGCCCACGGATCGGCGCACGTCGAGTCCGCGCCCACCGCCGCGACCGCGGGGGGGAGCCGATGAGCCGATATCAGGGCAAGGCGCTGGCCGACGTCCGTCGCGAACCGCGTGCGGGCTCGCCGTTCCGCCGTCCGCTGCGCATCGCGCTCGCCATGCTCGTGCTCGGCGGGCTGGCGATGGTGCCGTGGAAGGACCTGCGCCGGACGCTGCTCGTGGTGGACCACGTCAAGGTCACGGGGGTCCGCTACCTCGACGAGGCGCGCATCCGCGAGAAGTCCAAGCTCGTCGTGGGGCAGGACCTGATCTCGCTCGACCTCGTGCGTGCGCGTCAGTTGGTGCTGCTCGAGCCGCGGCTGCGTTCCGCCGAGGTGCGTCGCCACGGGCTGCGGGGCGTCGAGATCCGAGTCGTCGAGCGCGTCCCCGTGCTCACGGTCGAGCACGGCGAGCCGTGGGAGATCGACG
>JBEGJG010000022.1:0-17986 GCA_041184705.1 Candidatus Eiseniibacteriota bacterium | reverse complement strand
CTGAAGCCCGCGCATCCGCCGATGGTGTTGGTGGCGGCGAGCACGATCGCCTCGTAACGCACGCCGTTGCGCATGAACGCGTCGTGGAACGCGGTCGGCATGCCGTCCGAGAAGAACACCACGAACTGCTGCACGCGGCGCTCGCCGGGCATGTCGCTCTGGTCGGTGAAGCCGTCGGGGCCGTCGGCGAGCAGGATCGCGTCGTCGGTGTTCGTGAAGCTGATGGCCTGCATGGCGTCGATCGCCGTCTTCATGGGCGTCACGAAGTCGCTGCCCATGGGGCGATCCACGCGCGCAAGGGTGTTGAAGCTGATCAGTCCCACGCGATCGCGGTCCTGCGTGGCCGCGAAGTGGTCGAGGAAGTTCTTGGCGGCGGTCTTGAGGTTCGCGATCGGCGTGCCCACCATGGAGCCCGAGCGGTCGAGGATCATCATGATCTCGGCCTCGCGCTTCTGCGCCATCGCGCCACTGCCCACCACGACCTCGTCCACGTCGAGCAACCGTGCCATGATCGGCAACGAGGTGGCCTGCCCGGAGACCTCGATGCGATCCCCGTTCTCGAGTTGGGCTGTGAACACCGCTCCCGTGCTGGCGCTGCCGTGTGCGCCGGGCGGGAAGTTCTCGCGACCGAAGTCGAGCGCGACCTGCGCCGGGTCCACGTGCGGATTCGCGAGGTTGCGCGCTCCCGCCAGCGCGGCGGCGTCCACGCTCTTCGACAGTTCCGCACGCACGAGGAACCAGCGCCCCGCCTCGGTGCCGAACGCCACGAAGCACAGCAGCAGGAACAGGAAGAGCGTCAGCAGGATGATGACCGTGCCGCGTTCGTTGCGGATGGACGCTGCCATGGCACCCTCCGGTCCGGGCTCAGAAGACGCAGCGGGAGTACATGATGAGCCCGCCGTCGTCGGGCGTGAGCAGCCCGGGGATGAAGTTCGAGAGTGGCGAGATCGGGCGGTACTTGAACCAGACCTCGACCACGGTGACCGACAGCAGGTCGGCGACACCCTGTTCCGCATCGAACACGAGGTGCCCGTGCACCGCGGGCGTGAGCCCGAACGTGGACGATCCCCCGCCGGTGCCGCTCGAGACCGCGAGTCCCCCGACCGTGTACTGGGCGGCGATGGTCGGGTCGGGCGCGTCGGCGCTGTTCCCGGCGTTGATGCGCGTCACCACCACGCGGCCGTCGGCGCCCGAGAGGTCGAGCGGGCGCGCGCTACCCACGAGCACACCGGTGAGCGACTCCTGCAGGGGCTGCTGGCGACAACCGATGCTGCCGCCTTCGCGGCAGACGTTGGTGAGCACGAGGCGTGTGTTCACGGCCTGGCCGAGATCGATGGTCGCGAACAGCAGGATGAGCATGAACGGCAGCACGAGGGCCAGTTCGACGAGTGCCGAGCCGCGCTCGGGATGGCGAACGGGGCGGGTGTTCGGGACGCGGGTCCTCATGGCGTCTCCGGTGCGGGGTCGAAGAGTTCATTGCGATAGGTGGCCTGGGCGTGGGCCGGCAAGCCGCCGTCGGGCATGATCAGATGCAGCGCCGGGGTGACGAACACGTAAGGCACCGAGGCCCGGACCCGCATGAGACTGCCCGGGCCCCCGGCGTCGAGACGACCCTCCCAGCCTGCCGGGTCGCTGCCGTCGGCGGAGACCGGGTAGATGCTGATGGCGACCCGCGAGGGATCGACCGCGACGGCCGCGCGCTCCCGGACGCGTTGCACGATCGAGGCCACGCGCGACATCGACTGCCCGCCCGCATCGGTGAGTGTCCCGCCCACCAACGCGAGCCGCGCGCCCTCACGGGTCGCGAACTGCACGGTGTGCTGCACGTAGAAGTAGATCCCGAAGTCCACGATCGACAGGATCAACAGGAACAGCATCGGCAACACGAACGCGATCTCGATCAGCGTCGCGCCGCGCTCACCGCGTGCTCCCCGGGACCGCATGGTCCACCTCCTAGTGCCGGACGTTGCGACGATTGGCGTTGCGACGGTTCCACCACAGCAGGCCGATGGCGATCGCCACCACCCAGATCAGAACCTGTGTCCACATGACGGATGTCCCCCCTTTCCCGTGAACGGGACTCACATGCCCTCGGTCAGCATCCTCACGAGATGGATCATGGCGGGACCGAGGATGACCACCAGCAACGCGGGGAAGATGAGCAGCACGAGCGGGAACGCCAGCTTCACGCTGGCTCGCCGAGCCTGCTGCTCGGCCCGCTGGCGTCGTCGCACACGCATGGCGTCCGCATGCGCGCGCAGCGCCTGCGAGACGCTGGTGCCCAGACGGTCGGTCTGGATGAGCATGGCCACGAGCGAGTACATGTCCTCGGCACCGGTGCGCATCGCGAGTGCGCGCAGGGAGTCGGCGCGCGGGATGCCGCTCTGCATCTCGTGATGCACGAGCGTGAGCTCGTCCGAGAGAGCCGGGCTCGCCATGCGCATCTCGAGCGCGACGCGCTGCATCGCCGCCGTGATCCCCAGGCCGGCCTCGACGCACACCACCATGAGGTCGAGCGCGTCGGGCAGTGCTGCGACCACCGATTCACGGCGATGGTCGCGGATGCGGGCCAGCACGAACGTGGGCAGGTAGAAACCCAGAAGGGCGCTCACGAACACCCCTGGAACCGCGAACCGCGTCGGCCGCCCCGTCACCATGCCGCTCATCAGCCAGATCAGCGGCAGGAGCGTGGCGCCGACCACCTTGTAGCCGAGCAGGACGAGCGGGGCCGCGGGCTTCCGGAATCCCGCCTGCAGGAGGCCGGTGCGCAGCACGGCACGCCCCTCGGACGCGGGCAGGAAGCCCCCGAGCCAGGCCAGCGTCTCGAGGGGCCACGCCGGGCGCTCGCCGTAGAGACCTCCCTTGCCGCGGTCGTGCGAGGCGCGGATCTGCTGCAGACGGCTCGCCGCCGAGTGCCGGTGGGCGGTGAGCGCGTACCACAGGCCGGATGCGGCGAGCACCGTGGCGAGTGCGAACAGGGCGGCGACGAACGCGAGGTTCATGGTCTCACACCTTGATGGACACGATACGCCAGCACCACCACACGCCGACGACCTGCATGGCCGCGGCGGTCCACAGCGCCGCTCGGCCGTCGGGCGATTCGAGCATCGGTCGGAAGTACTCACCGGCGAACGCGTAGGTTCCGAGCGCCATGACGACCGGCAGCGCGATGAGGATCGCGCCCGTCATCTTGCCCTGCGCCGTCATGGTGCGGATGTCGCCGATCACGCGGAAGCGTTCCCGGATGAGGCTCGCGGTGTTCGCGAGGACCTCGGCCAGGTTGCCGCCGGTCTCGCGCTGCAACAGCACCGCGGTCGTGAAGAAGCGCAGGTCGAGCGAGTCCACGCGATGGCACAGGCGTTCCAGGGTCTCGCGCAGGTCGAGACCCAGCGATTGCTCCTCGACGGTGATCGAGAACTCGGTCGCCACCGGCTCCGGCGACTCCTGCGCGACGATCTGCATCGCGGCCGAGAACGACAGGCCGGCGCGCAGGCCGCTCACGAGCAGCCCCAGTGCGTCGGGGAACTCGCGCGAGAACGCCATGCTGCGGGAGTGGCGACGCTCGAGCACCCACAGCCACGGCAGCGTCGCGCCGATCGGCGCGAGCAGCGTCGCGAGCCCCAGCGAGTGCAGCACGAGCACGCCCGACAGGAGCCCTGCCGCCGCCGCGCACGCGCTCACCAGTACCAGCACGCCGGCGCGCATGTTGACGCCCGACTGCAGGATGACGGTGTCGATACGATCCCCGAGCGCGAAGCCGTGCAGGGCACGGTCGAGCCAGGGCAGCACGCTGCGGCGGCGGTCCTTCGGGGTCACGGTGAGCACACGCGTGTGCAGGGTGGGACGTGCCAGCCGCGCCGAGATGGCGTGGCTGGCCATGCGCTCCCGCAACGCCTCGGCGCCCAGGACGAGCGCGGTCGAGGCCAGGAACACGAGCACCGTGACGATGAGGATCATGACCGACCTCCCACGGCCTCCGGGTCGAACAGGTCCTTGGACCACTGGATCCCGGCCAACCGCAGGCGGTCGTAGCAGCGGGGCAGGATGCCGGTGGGCTCGAACACGCCCATCACGCGGCCCTGGGCGTCCATCCCCTGGGAGCGGAAGCGGAAGATCTCCTGCATGGTGACGACCGGTCCCTCCATGCCGAGCAGTTCCTGCACGCTCAGCACGCGGCGTGAGCCGTCCGACATGCGTGCGATGTGGACGATGATGTGCAGCGCGTTCGCGATCTGCTCGCGGATCGCGCGGTCCGGCAGGGCGTGCCCGGCCATGAGCACCAGATTCTCGAGCCGGTGCAAGGCATCGCGCGGACCGTTCGAGTGCAGCGTGGTCAGCGAACCCTCGTGCCCGGTGTTCATGGCCTGCAGCATGTCGAGCACCTCGTCGCCGCGAACCTCGCCGATCATGATGCGGTCGGGTCGCATGCGAAGGCTGTTCCGCAGCAGGTCGCGCTGGGTGATCTGCCCGGTGCCCTCGATGCCCGGCGGTCGGGTCTCGAGTCGGACGACGTGCGGCTGCTGCAACATGAGCTCGGCCGAATCCTCGATCGTGACGATGCGTTCACGATCCGGGATGTAGCGCGAAAGGATGTTGAGCAGCGTCGTCTTGCCCGAGCCCGTGCCGCCGGTGATCAGCATGTTCACGCGCCCGCGGATCATCGCCGTGAGGAACTCGGCGATGCCGGGCGAGAGCGAGCCCATCGAGAGCAGGTCGTCGATGGAGAGCGCCTGCCGCCGGAACCGCCGGATGGACAGGATGGGCCCGTCGATGGCGGCGGGCGGGATGATGGCGTTGACGCGCGAGCCGTCGGGCAGGCGCGCGTCCACCAGTGGGGTGGACTCGTCGATGCGCCGTCCGACGCGCGAGATGATGCGGTCGATGATCATGCGCAACTGGGTGTCGTCGCGGAACGTCACCGGCGTCAGCTCGAGTCTGCCGAGGCGCTCCACATAGACCTGACGGTGCGTGTTCACCAGCACGTCGCTGACCTCCTCGTCGAGGAGCAGCGGCGTGATGGGGCCGAGGTCGAACGTGTCTTGGATGAGCTCCTTGATCAGGCGCTCCTCGTCGGAGGGCGTGAGACGGATCTCGGACTCGACGAGCAGCCGACGGGCGGCAGCCTCGACCTGACTGCGACGCTCGGCCTCGGGCAGCGAATCCATGCGCGTCAGGTCCAGCCGCCCGATGAGTTCGCGGTGCAGGCTCTGCTTGAGGTGCTGGTAGTGGTCCGCGAGCTCCGATTCACGACGTCCCGTGGGGGCGGCGGTCGTGACCGTGCCGAGCGGGCTCTCGAGGGACGACCAGGTGCTCTTCATCGTTCGAAGCTCCGGCGCAGCAGGTGGAAGAGGCGGTGGCCGCGGGGTGCGGTGGCCTCGGGCTCGACACCACCGGCCGGCACGGCCTCGGTGGCGGGCTCGAGCATGCGGGCCAGGCCGGTGAGGTCGTGCACGACCTTGCCGTGGCCGCCCTTGGCGCACAGCGGCTGCGCGGTGTTGATGGCGTGCGTCACGGCGTTCCAATCGTTCGCGATGGTGGCGAACACCGGCAGGCCGAGCGTCTCCGTGACCTGCGCGAGCGTCACGTCGGCGCGCGATTCCTGGCGATTGACCACGAGGTGGATGCGGTTCGGATCGTTGCCGAGGTCGTGGCGGCGCAGGACCTCGAGGGCCCGACGGTTGGCGCGCACCGACGGCACGTTGGGTTCGACCACGAACACGATGCCGGTCGAGTGACCGAGCACGGCCAGCGTGAACGGGTCGAGCACGTGCGGCGTGTCCACCACGACGATGTCGAACAACGACGAGCACACGTCGAGGATCTGGGTGGCCTGTCCGGCGCTGATGCCGTGGTCGGGCTCGCGGCGCTCGGGCTGCGCGAGCACGTGCAGGCCCGTGGCGTGCTTGAGGAGTGCGTCGTGCAGACCGGTCGAGTCGATGTGCGCGCTGCGCGCCACGTCGAGCAGGCTGCGCTCGGGCGTGAGGCCCAGGATGAACGCGGCGTCGCCCGACTGGTCGTCGAGGTCCACCAGCACGACGTCGTGGCGGCCGTCGGCGCCCATCGCGATCGCGAGGTTGGCGGCGATCGTGCTCACACCGTTCCCGCCCTTCGCCCCGTACACCGACACGATGCTGCGGTGGCGCGGCGTGCCCTCACGGTGCGACCGCAGCGAACGGATGCGGTCCACGGTCGCGGTGAGCGTGTCGGGGTGGAAGGGCCGGGCGAGCACCTCGGTCGCGCCCGCGCGCAGGGCGCGCAGCACGGTGTCGGCGTCGAGCCGGTCGCTCGAGTACACGATGGCGGAGTCGGGGTACTCGAGTCGGAACTCCCCGGTGGCCGCCAACGTCTCCTCCGGGTTCCGGGGCAGTTCGAGCACGAGGATGGCAGGGGCGACCTGACGTGCCAGGGTCATCCCCGATTCGAGGTCCGAACGCTCGCCGGCCACATGGACGTCGGGCAGCGCCCCGAACGAGTCGCGCAGGATGCGGCGCTCGTTCTCGTCGTGGTGGACGATCACGACGCTGAGCGAGACGGGCGTGGAGTTCTTCATCGCCGTACCTCCGCGCCGGTCGAGTCGGCCGGCGAGCGATCGGTGGGGAGCACCGGGAGCGCGCGGGAAGCGGCTCCCAGGAGTTCAGGCGAGACCACGAGCAGGAGCTCGCGGCTCACCGTGTCGATCTGCGAGCTGCTGAACAGGGCGCCGAGCACCGGCACGCGACCGAGCAGCGGGATGCGGCTCACCTTGCGCGTGCGCTCGGTCTGGCGCAGCCCCCCGATCACGAGGTGCTCGCCGCTCGCCAGTTCCACCGTGGTGGTGACCTTGCGCGTCACCAGCGAAGGCACCGTGAAACCCGACAACGTGACGGCGTTGGAGTAGTCGAGCTGGCTCACCTCGGGCGCGACGCTCAACTGGATGCGGTCGTCGTCGAGCACGCGCGGCGTGAACGCCACGCCGACACCGAACGGCTTCCACTCGATCGTGACCGAGGCACCACCGGCGACACCCGCGCTCGTGGCGATCGGGACCGGGATCTCGCCGCCGGCCAGGAACTCGGCCTTCTCGCCGCTTCGGGCGAGCAGCGACGGGTTGGCGAGCGTGCGGATCTCGCCCTTCTCCTCGAGCGCGCGCCACGTGCTCAGGAGCCTCAGACCACCACCGGGGTTCGCATAGGAGAGGATGCCGTCGGTGCGCGAGCCGACCGTGGGCGGCAGCGAGGGTTCAGCGACTTTGGCGGTGAACAGCCCGCCCTCGATCGTGCCGATGTTCGAGCGCTCCCCGCGGCCGTACCAGTCCACGCCGAGCTGGCGTTTGCCTTCCTCGGACACCTCGGCGACGCGCACGTGCAGCAGCACCTGGCGCTCGGCGTTCGGGGTGAACACGCGGATCTCGTGCATGCTGTAGGAACCGGTGTTCGAGTACAGCACGAGCGTGGTCGTGCCGGGGCTCTTCGCGGTCACCAGCACGGTGCGGGCCGAACCGACGGCCGCGTCGGCGATGCGCGGGTCGGCGATCGCCACCGTGCGCAGGTCCTCGGGCGACTGGACCACCTCGGAACGGCTGACGGGGATGCGGATGACGGACCGTGGAGCGGGCGTCGCCGCGAAGGCCGGCCAGGCCAGCATCGCGACGGCGATCACGCACAGGATCCGTTCGGACATCGGGACTCGGGTCTTCACGACGGACCTCCGTTGGGGTCGGGGCGACGGACGAGGGCGCTCAATGCCGTGCGCTGTCCACGACGGCCGGCGTCTCCTGCACGTCGGCGCTGCGGATGATGCGGATGCGTTCGGGTGTGGTCGGACGCGGGGCCTGCACCACGACGGTGCGCACACGTGTCCGGCTCGAGGTGGCGCGCACCGGGGTCGAGGTCGGTGCCACCGCCGGTGCGACGGCGATCGGCGAACTGCCGATCATCTCGCGGGTCGTGAAGCTCGCGACCTCGTTGTGCGACTGGTCCTCGGGATTGCGCAGCACGAGGTGCAGCTCGCCCTGATGCTGCGCGTGCGCCAGCATCTCGGCGCCGCGCGGGTCCACCAGCAGCGTCACGGCCTGCACGGTGAGCGGCTTGTTCTCGTTCTGCGTCGTCTTCTGGCCCGCGGCCAGCACCTCGACCGACTGCAGAAGGGTGCGCGTGATCACGTCCTGGCCGTCACGGCGCGGGTCGATCGTGGTGAGCACGTCCACGCGGTCGCCCGGCAGCACGAAGCCCGAGACGCCCGAGACCTGGTTCACCTCGATGCTCGCGGCGCGCATGTTGGGCCGGATGAGCAGCGACAGTCCGCCGCCGCGCGACGACAGCTTGAGCGCGGTCACGGGTTCGCGCGCGCTCATGAACACCTTCGTGACCTGACCCTTCACCGAATCCACCGAGCCGATCGCGCCGGCCGGCAGCGCGTCCTTCGGCACGCGGACGACCTTGAGCAGCGCCGGTTCCAGCTTGACGCCGTAACTCAGGTCGGTGACCACCACGACCATGTCGCGGAGTTCGCCGTCACGGCCCTTCTCGGCGCGTTCAGCGAGGGAGCGCAGCGTGTTGTACCCGATCACGGCGGCGGTGGCGCCCAGCAGCACCGCGACCGCGAGCAGGACCGGACCTCTCCGGGAGATCATGTGCCACCTCCACGTGGCGTTGCCTTGCTAGCGTCCGAAGGGGAGGAACACCGCCGCGAGCGTGCCCACCAGGGCCGAGACCGCGAACGGGAACCGCAGCCCCGAGGTTCGCGGCTCCGCGAACCCGAGACCGGCCCCGACGACCATCCATCCGGCGAGTTGCGCCGCTCCCTCGAGGGAGCGGCGCAGCGTGTGGTGACGCAGCGCCACGGACACCGCGATCACGCCGCCGGCGATCAGGGTGGCCACCAAAGCCACCCATGACGCGCCGAGCCCCAACCAGGCACCCAGCGCGGCCATCAACTTCACGTCGCCCGCGCCCATCCAGCCGAGGAACCAGCCGGGGAGCAGCAGGGCACCCATCACCAGTGCACCGGAGCCGGCGTCCACGAGCCCATCCCGTCCACCCGCGAGGGTGTGCGCGACGAGCGCCGTGACGAGCCCGACTCCGGTGACCGCGTTGGGGATGCGCCTCGCGCGCAGGTCGGCGTCCACTGCGATCGCCGCCCACACCACCGCCGCCGTTGCGAATCCCGGCGCGACGTACATGACGAGGCCTCCCCGGAAAGGGCCCGCATTCGAGAATGGTGCGAGCCCGGTTCGTGCGACTACGACGCCGTCAGAGCGTTCTTCGCCTTGTTGAAGGCACCGATCAGGGCCGTCTTGATGCCGAGCGGATCCGCGATGAGCACCGCGGTGGCCACGGTGGCCACGAACGCCGCGAGCAGGCCGTACTCGATGAGATCCTCACCGGTCTCATCCCGGAAGAAGCGAACGAGGTGGCGCAGCATGGTCGGACTCCTTTCATGGGGTGCAGCGGGTGAGCTGGGTGGCCGACAGGACTGCATCAACCCTGCCAACGCGATCCGCCCCTCTTCGGGACCATGTCCACGTGCACTCGCACGCGATCGGGCGCGCCGGGATGCGGAATGCGAATTCCCCGCAACCGTGTATGGAATGGCGCGCTTTGCTGCGGGACCGTTCGCGCGTCGCGTGACGAGGCGGGTGCAGGGACCCGACGGGGCCGGGCCCGAAGGCGCGTCCTGCAACGCGATCGCACGCTCCCGACCTGTCACACGCTGCCGAGCGGCTGCCACGCTGTCAGCGCGGACGCGTCATCGCACCCCCGCGATCGCGGCGCGTGGTGCGGAAGGGGCCCGGTCCGGTGGTCGCCGTGGGACGCGCGGACCATGCGGCTCGAGTGCGGGCCCTCGACGCCACGCGCCCGGCCCCGAGTGGGGACCGGGCGCGGCGTGAGGCTCGTACGCGATCGTTACTTCAGCACGAACACGCGGATGATGGTGTCCCCGATGCCGACGAGGGCCGCACCCGCCACCAGACCGGCGCAGATGGGCTCGTGCGTCTCGACCCAGAGCTTGAAGCCGGCCGTGCCGGGGCGGTTCCGGTACGCCTTCTGGAGCAGGTCGAAGAACAACGCGCCCGCGAACATGGCGATGGTCGAGGACGGCGGCACGAGCACGCCGAGCCCGATGGCGAGCGGGCTCAAGGGGAACCTGCCGCGCGTGCGAACGCGCACGATCTCGAACACCAGACCCGCCACCGCCGCGATCGCCATGGACACCTGGATGGACGGCGTGAGCAGCGTGCCGTTGGCCCCGGGGGCGAAGATCGAGGTGACCATGTCCGAGACGCCCTTCCACTGCAGCGCCGAGGGGAAGCTGAACTGGCCGCCCTCGGGCGCCATGACCTCCTGCATGCTCACGCCCGGCTTCCACTCCGAGAGGAAGAGGGCGTAGAACAGCGGCGTGGAGGCGAGCGCGCCGGCGAACACGCCGATGACGTGCCCGATCGCCTGCTGACGCGGCTTGGCGCCGAGCATGTAGCCCGGCTTGATGTCCATGAGCAGGTTCGAGGCGTTGGAGGCGACCTCGACGCACATCACACCGGTCATGAGGTTCGTGGGCGGGTGCTTGGGATCGAGCGCGCCGAAGGTGAACTGCGGGATCTTCGACAGCGAGCCCGTGGGCGTGATGCTCGTCATGGCCGTGCTGCGCGCGGCGATGATCGTGAGCACCACGATGAGCGGGATGGCGAGCGCGCCGAAGATGGGCTGCACCCCGAACCAGTGCCACATCATCCACACGCCGATCGCGCCCACCACCGGGATGCCGACCCACGACACCCAGAGCGGCAGCTCGATGTCGCGCAGCACGTCCTCGTCCGCCTTCGCCGCGACCGCGTCGCGCTTGCGCGTGAGCATGCGGAACGCGTCCACGAAGATCTGCGGCCTCGCGAACAACGACACCATGGAGGCCACGACCATGATGGCGATGCCCCACCACAGCGACCAGGTGTTGAGGATCTGCACGCGGCCGAACGTGGCGGTGCCGTCGGCGAGCGAGCCCGCCTTGGGCAGGATCTCGCCGACCGTGATCATCCACGGCGCGATGACGGCGAAGTTGAGCAGCATGCCGAACATCATGCTGCCGGCCGTCGTCATGCCCATGAGGCCACCGGCCCCGAACATGGCCCAGTCCAGCGTGGGGCGCAGGGCGAGCTGGCGGATGTCGATGCCCGCGATGCGCGGAACCGCGGCCATGCCCTTGTCCACGAGGTCGTAGTACCACTGGTCGAGCTCGTGCGGGATGTGCCACGACTTCGGACGCTTGAGCCACACCTCCTGCACGAGCTTCATGTAGTTCTCGCCCGACAGGAACGTGATGCCGCCCGCGATGCCCGCAGCCAGCGCGAGCGCGCGCGCCTTGAACAGACCGATCGAGGCGTCCGCCGTGTAGAGGGTGTCGAGCACGACGCCGCAGGCGCGCCCCTCGGGGAACGGCTGCTGCTCGTCGTTGATGAACATGCGCTTGAGCGGGAACGCCACCAGCACACCGAGGAGCGAGAGCACCACGTTGGTGGCGAGCAGCGGCAGCCACGGGATGGGCTCGTTCTGCACCCACATGTAGGCCGCGAAACCCGAGATGAGCGGGCCCGTCATGTAGCCGGCCGCGGTCGCCACGGACTGCGCGGCGTTGTTCTCGAGCACGTGCATGTCGCGGGCGCCGAAGCTCGCGAACACCTTGAACGCGGCGAACGACAGGATGACCGACGTCAGGCCGACGCCGAGCGTCCAGCCCGTCATGGCGCCCACGTAGAGGTTGGTGGCGGACAGGACGCCGCCGAGCAGGAACCCGGTGAGGGCGGCGCGCAGCGTGAGCTGCGGGGCGTTGCCGCGGAACACGTTCTCGAGCCACCAGCGGTCCTTCTGTGCGCGGGACCAGGTGCGGACTTGCTCGTCGGTGAGGTGCTGGAGCGCCATGGGGGAGTCTCCGAGGGTGGGAACGACGGACGGTGGATTGTGGTGCGCCGCGGGCGCCGCGACAAGTCCGAACCAGCGGCCCTCGGCGTTGGCGGGCACCCGCGGACGGGCTTATCCTGTCGTCATGCGAAATCACCTTCGTGGTGCCCGGACCCTGTTCGCCCTTTCCCTCCTTCTCGTACTCGCGACGCCGGTGCAGGCCACCTGGCACGCCAACGAGGAGATCCCGGTCGAGAGCCCCGTGTACGGATGGCTCGACGACCTCGCCACCAGCTATCCGGTCGCGAGCGCGCAGCTGCAGGTGCGGCCGTGGACGCGGGCCGACCTGGGTCGGTTCCTCGATCGGCTCGTGGCCGACCATCCCGAGGCGGACTCCGACGCGCTCGTCGCGCGCCTGCGCCGGGAGCTCGCGCCCTCGGGCGGGGTCACCGGGCTCGAGCCCATGATCGCGATGGAGGAGGACGACCTGTCGCTCGAGGTCTCGCCCTACCTCATGACCTCGTTCACGCAGGACGAGTCGCGCGAGAGCTTCGTGCGCGACTACCGCGGCGGCGCGCAGGCCTCGCTCGCGTTCGGCTCGCGCACGCTGTTGTTCGCCGACGCCTACGTGGGCACGGTCGCCCCGGGCCCGCACGGCACGCCCGACGCCGCGGGTTCGTTCCGCAACCGCGTCACCGACGTCACGCACTGGGCCGACCGCGGCTACCTCGCGTGGTTCGGGCGCGGCGTGTCGCTGCGTGCGGGCCGCACCTGGCTGCGCTGGGGCCCGGGCGCGCAGGGTTCGCTCGCGCTGTCGGACGGCGCGCCCGCCATGGACCTCGTCGAGGCGCGCCTCAAGTTGCCGCGCGAGGCGCAGCTCACGTGGTTCCTCGCCACGCTCGATCCCGTGCAGCAGACCTACCTCACCGGTCACCGTGTGAGCGTGCGTGTGAACCCGCGCATGGAGCTGGGTGTCTCGGGCCTGCTGCGTTTCGACGGCACGGCCTCGGCGCCGCTCTACCTGATCCCGATCGTGCCGCTCGCCGGTATGGACCGGCGCGTGCAGGGCGGTGCCGACACGCCCGCGGAGTCGCTCATCACCTCGAACCTCATGGTCGCGGCCGACCTCTCGTGGCAGTGGCGTCCCGGCGTGCGCGTGTACGGCGAGCTCGCGGTGGACGACTTCGTCACCGACGACTCGCGCCCGCGCCTGCTCGGGCTGCAGGCCGGCCTCCACCTGCGCCGTCGTCACGCCGGGGCGTGGTGGACGTTGCGCAGCGAGTACACGCGCGTCACCGCGTACACCTACTCCACGATCCACGCCCACGACTTCGAGCACCGCGGCTACGCGACCGGTTACCCGTGGGGCCCCGACGTGGGTCGCTGGTTCAACCGGCTCGAGTACCGCCCCGGTGCGACGTGGGTGTTCGGCTCCGAGTTCGCGTTCACGCGCAAGGGTGCGGGGCGTCTGGGCCAGCCGTGGGTGCCGGGTAGCGGCATGCCGACCTCGAGTGCGTTCGGCGCTCCGGCCTACACCGACACGCGTTTCGGCGGCACCGCCGATTTCGAGCCGTCGCCCGCTTACAACATCCGGCTCGCGGCCGGCGTCGCGCAGGGTTCCGACGTGGACAACGTCGCCGGGCGCGACAAGGACGGCCCGTACGGCAGCGCGCGCATGACGCTGCGCTGGTGACGGGACGAGCGGGGGCCGGGCGTTGAATCGCGCGCAGGGGCTCACGCTCGGCTTCGCGGTGCTCGTGGCGGCCGCGATCGGCGGTACCGCGTGGCTCGCGTACCTCGGCGTGCGCTCGGCCTTCGAGCACGAGGCCGGCACACGACTCGAGCGGTTGGCCGAGCTCGCGGCCTCGCAGGTGGCGGCCGCCGAGGTCGCCGACGCGCGCACGTTCGGGCCCGACGGACACGGCCTGCTCGCACTGCAACTCGACGCGCTCGCGAGTGCGTCGGGGCTCGCGGACATCGTGGTGCTCGACGATTCGGCGCACGTCGTGTACGCGGTGCGCGAAGGCTACGCCGGTGCGGGTGAGCCCAGCCGCTACGATTCGCTCGGTTCGGCCGCGCTCGCGCGTGCGCGCGCGGGTGCGAGTGCGGCGCTGCCCCCGTTCCGGAATGACGGCGCCGAGGCCCGTGCGGTCGCGGTGCCGCTGCCCGATCGCGCGGGCGTCCTGATCGCCGAGGATCGTCCCACGTGGGGGCCGGAGCTGGCGCGCCTGCGCCGTGACCTCGGTCTGCTCGCGGCGGTGAGCCTGCTGGCCGTGGCCGCACTCGCGGCCGTGGTGCTGCGCGCGACCGGTGCCCAGTGGGCGCTCGAGCGCCGTCTCGCGCGCGCCGAGAACCTGGCCGCGATGGGGCGCATGACCGCGACGCTCGCGCACGAGATCAAGAACCCGCTCGCCATCATCCGCGGTTCGGCGCGCCGACTCGGGCGTCTCGCGCCCGACGCGCAGGCCATGGCGGACTCGGTGGTCGAGGAGGTGGACCGGTTGTCGGGGACCGTGAACCGCTACCTGCAGTTCGCGCGCGGTGCCACGCCCGACCCCTCCGCACGCGGCGATGCGGCGGCCACGCTCGTGGCCACCGTGGAGGCGTTGCGGGCCGAGGCCGAGGGACGCGGTGTGCGTCTGGCGGTCGAGACCGTGCCCGGTCGCGCGGGCGTGGGGCTCGACGACGACACGCTGCGTCAGATGTGGCTCAACCTGCTGCAGAACGCGCTCGAGGCGTTGACCGAGCGCGGCGGCTCGGTCGTCGCACGCTGCGAGAGCGGCGGTGGACGCGTGCGCGTGCGCGTGCACGACGATGGACCGGGGGTGCCGCCCGAGTTGTTGGCCCGACTCGGCGAGCCGTTCCTGACCACCCGCGCGCAGGGCACCGGGCTCGGCCTGTTCACCGTCCGCCAGTGGGCGCAGGGCGCGGGCGGCGCGTTGCGCGTGGAGAGCGCCCCGGGGCAGGGCACCACCGTGGTGGTGGAGCTGCCGGTCGCCGAATGAGGGCTGCGCGACTCGCCCGTGCCGTCTATGCTGGAGGGGACCCGAACCCCGGGCCGCTCCCTCGGAGGATCCCCGTCGTGAACCGTCCCCGTCCCATCCGCGTCGCCGCACTGTGCGCCCTGCTCGTGGCCGTTCCGTTGCTCTCGGGCTGTGCCAAGCGGCAGCGCATCCAGTTCGAGTCGAACACCTGCTACTTCGCGGTGCTCGACCGCCAGTCCACCGGCATCATCCAGGACTGCGGCAACTCCAGTTATCGCGTGGCGGGCACGATCGACTGCGTCGAGGTGACGCTGCAGTCCGACACGGGGTACGTGCGCGTAAGGTCTGTCGTTGAACCGTCGCGGACCGCGCTCACCGCGGTCGTGGGAGTGGCGCGCGTGAACGTGCTGGTGGTGGACGACGAGATCAAGAACGCCTCGCTGGTGGCCGAGGAGTTGCGCGACGCCGGGTTCGAGACGTCGTTCGTCGGGGGCGGGGCCGAGGCGCTCGAACGGCTGAACGGCGGCGGTGTGGACGCGGTGGTCACCGACCTGCGCATGCGCCCGCCCGACGGCATGGCGCTGCTCGCCGAGGTGCGGAGGCGCTGGCCGGCGACCGTGGTCGTGGTCATGACCGCCTACGCCGCACTGGGCACCGCGCGCGAGGCGCTCAAGCAGGGCGCGCACGACTACGTCGAGAAGGAGGGCGACTACGTCGAGCTGATCGTGCGCATCCTGCGCGAGGCCGCCGAGCGTCGCGAGTTGCAGCAGGCCAACCGCGCGCTCGAGGCGAGCGTGGACGTGCTGCGCAGCGGCGAGACGATCGCCGTGGTCGGCGACGCCCCGGCCACGCGCGTCGCACTCGACCTGTTGCGCAAGGTCGCGGTCACCGACAGCACCGTGCTGTTGCGCGGCGAGAGCGGGACCGGCAAGGACCTGTTCGCGCGAACGCTACACGCGCTGTCGCGCCGCGCGGGCCGCGCCTGGGTCAAGGTGAACTGCGGTGCGTTGCCCGAGGCGCTGCTCGAGTCCGAGTTGTTCGGGCACGAGAAGGGCGCGTTCACGGGGGCCGTGCGCCAGAAGCCCGGCCGGTTCGAGGACGCCGAGGGCGGCACGCTGTTCCTCGACGAGATCGGCGAGATGCCCCTCGCGCTGCAGGTGAAGCTGCTGCAGGCGATCGAGGAGAAGACGTTCACGCGCGTGGGCGGGAACAAACCGGTCACGGTGGACGTGCGCATCGTGGCGGCCACGAACCGCCCGCTCGAGGACATGGTGCGCGAGCGCACCTTCCGCGAGGACCTGTTCTTCCGTCTCAACGTGTTCCCCATCGTGTTGCCGCCTCTGCGCGAGCGGCCCGGCGACGTGCCGCGGCTCGTCGAGCACGTGCTGCGCCGCCATGGCGCGCCGCCCGACAAGGTGGACGCCACCGCGCTGCGCGCGCTGGCGGCCTACCCGTTCCCCGGCAACGTGCGCGAGCTCGAGCACACGCTCGAACGCGCGCTCATCCTGGCCGGCCCCGACACCGTCACGACCGCGCACCTGTCGTTCGCGCAGCCGGTGGCCGCGGTCGGCGACGGTCCCTCGTGGATCCCGCGCATCCCCGCCGAGGGCCTGTCGCTCGAGACGCTGGAGCGCGAGCTCATCCTGCAGGCGCTCGAACGTGCGGCGGGCAACAAGAGCGCGGCGGCCCGCCTGTTGGGACTGACCCGTCGCACGCTGTACTCGCGCATGGAGAAGCACGGCCTGCACACGCCGGGCGAGGGCGACTCGGACGAGAGCGACGGCGAATGAGACGCCTGCTCGTGGGCGTGCTGCTCGCCTGCGCGGCGGCCGCCCCCGCACCGGCGCCGGTCGTCTCCCCGGTCGCGCTCGAGGCGCGCACCGACAGTGGCGAGCCCGTGCTGTCCACGTCGAGCGACGGACGACTCGTGCTGAGTTGGATGGAACCCGCGGGCGGCAACCGGCACGCGCTGCGTTGGTGCCGCTGGCAGGGTGAGGGGTGGGGGCCCCCGTCCACGGCGCTCGCGCTCGATCGGCTGTTCGTGAATTGGGCCGACGTGCCCGCCGTGGTGCCGACACAGGGCGACACGTTGATCGCGTACGTGCTGCGTCGCACCGGCAGCGGTCCCTACGACTACGCGGTGCTCGTGTCGTGCTCCAGCGACGACGGTGCGCACTGGACGGCTCCGCGCCCGTTGCATGGTGGGAGTAAGCGCGGCGAGCACGGGTTCGTGTCGGTGGTGCCGGCCCCCGGCGGGGCCGACGTGGTGTGGCTCGACGGTCGGGCCATGGTCACCGACCCCGACGAGGGGGCGATGGCGTTGCGCCATGCGTTCGTGTCCGCCGACGGCACCGTGGGCGCCGAGACGCGGCTCGATGCTCGCACCTGCGAGTGCTGTCGCACCGGGCTCGCCCGCACGCGCGACGGACTCGTCGCGGTGTACCGCGATCGCAGCGAGCGCGAGTTGCGCGACGTGGCGGCCGTGCGGCTCCTCGAAGGCGACTGGAGCGACCCCTCGCCGGTGGCGCACGACGGCTGGCGGACCCCCGCCTGTCCGGTGAACGGACCCGTCCTGGTGGCCGCCGGCGACACATTGTTCGTGGCGTGGTCCACGGTGGTGGCGGACACGCCGCACGTGCATGCGGCATGGTCGCTGGACGGCGGCCGCAGCTACGGCCCCGCGCTGCGCCTCGATGAGGGTGCACCCACGGGGCGGTCCTGTGTCGTGCTGCTGCCCGGCGGCGAGGCCGTGCTGGCGTGGATCGAGGGCGAGCGGGCGGACGCGCGTCTACGTGTGCGCCGTGTGCGTCCCGACGGCTCGGCGGCGGAGCCGCTCACCGTGACGACGACCGGCGCCGCACGGCGCGCGGGGTTCCCGCGCATGGCCCGCACCGGGGATGCGCTCGTGTTCGCTTGGACCGAGGCGGGTCCTCCCACGCGCGTACGCAGCGCACGTCTGCCCCTGGCCGCTCTGCCGCGCTGAGTCGGTCGTGGGCGCGGGCACGGACCCGTGGTGCTCGTGTATGCTCGCCTTCCCATGGACACGCTCCGGTCGATCCTGTTCCACAACCTCGGGCTCAAGTTCACGGCGCTGCTGCTCGCGGTGCTCGTGTACCTGAACGTCTACACCGA